>DYHQ01000073.1 GCA_020724065.1 Candidatus Puniceispirillum sp.
TTGGTCCCAACGCGCAGGCGGCCATCAAACTTGGTCAGGCGCGTGCCGCCGCAATTCTGGCCGGTGAGCTCGACGGAATCGAGGTGTGTGAATACGCGCCGCGCGAGGTCAAGATGGCTCTGACCGGGCGTGGTTCAGCGGCGAAGAAGCAGGTGCAGTTCATGGTGCAAGAGCTGCTTGGGCCGGTTTTCGACAGCAACGAAGAAGATATTTCCGATGCCCTTGCCTTGGCGATTTGTCACGGCATGCGTGCTCAAACGCTTCATTTCAAGGAACTCAGTCTGCAATGATTGATTCGGTCACGGGAATCTTGGTGGAAAAAGGCGCAACCCGGGTGGTCATAGACCTTGGAAGAGTCACGCTGGCCTGTCTTACTTCGCTCTCGACCGTGGAGAACCTTCCTGAGGCAGGGGCTCAAGTAAGACTTTGGACACACCTTCTTGTCCGCGACGAACAAGTCGAGCTCTTTGGCTTTGCCACATCGGAAGAGCGATGGCTTTTCTTGAACTTGATGACGGTCACAGGTGTGGGGCCTCGGTTGGCGTTGGCTATTCTTTCAGGAGCACGAACTGACGATATTCGCCATGCCGTAGTTGAGGGAGATGCGGACCGCCTGCAAGCCATTCCTCGCGTGGGGGCAAAGTTGGCTCAGCGCCTGGTTCTGGAATTGCGCGAGAAACTGGCGGAGATGGTACCGGAAGCCGAGGTCGGCCTTCCTCAGAAAGATGGGGGGACACGCGAAGCCATTCAGGCTCTATTGGCCTTGGGATTCAGCCGTGTCCAAGCGGAAAAATCCGTGAGGGTTGCCGTACAGGATGGCGCGCAGAAGACTGAGGAAATCGTTCGACATGCTTTGAGGGTGGGCTGATGCCCCGAATTGCTCAACCGGATGTCCTGGAAGAGGATCGCGATCTGGATTTGTCGCTGCGGCCTGCAACCTTTGATGACTTTGTCGGACAATCGAAGGTGACGCAGCAATTACAGATCTTTTTCCAGGCGGCGCGAGAACGAGGCGAAGCCTTAGACCATTGCCTGTTCTGCGGACCTCCGGGTTTGGGCAAGACAACTCTTGCGCATCTGATCGCACGCGGCATGGGGAAGCAGATCCGTGTGACGACAGGGCCGGTTTTAGAGAGGCCTGCCGACCTTGCGGGATTGCTCACGAATCTGAAGAACGGCGATATTCTGTTCATTGACGAGATCCATCGGCTGAATTCCGCAATCGAGGAATACCTCTACCCTGCGATGGAGGACTTCAAACTGGACATCTTGATTGATCGGGGTCCTGCCGCTCGCACTCTGCAACTCTCACTGCCGCGCTTCACTCTCGTCGGCGCCACGACACGCGCGGGCCTTCTGAGTGCGCCGCTGTTGGCGCGTTTTGGAATCTCCTTTCGCTTGGATTACTACGCGCCTGAGGAGGTATTGCAGATTTTGAATCGCTCGGCACGCATTCTGAGTGTTTTGGCTGATGACGCAGCCCTGCGAGAGATTGCCTGCCGTTCGCGCGGAACGCCCCGAGTGGCCAACCGCCTGTTGCGGCGCATTCGGGATGTGGCGCAGGTGCGCGGGAATGGACGCGTGACGCTCCAAATTGCTCGCGAGGCATTAGAGCTGCTCGAGATAGATGTCAGGGGTTTTGATGAAATGGACACGCGCTTGATGCGCGTCTTGATCGAGAAATATCGTGGCGGGCCGGTTGGATTAGGAACTCTTGCCGTCACGGTGGGGGAAGACGAGGGGACTTTGGAAGAGATTTACGAACCCTTCCTCATTCGTGAAGGATTCTTGGAGCGCACGCCTCGCGGTCGGAAGGCTACACGCCTGGCTTTGGAACACTTTGGATATCCGATAACGGAGGGTTCGCAGGAGAAATTGCTCTAAAGGAGGTATCCTGAACGCTATGCCGATAACGACTTCCACTTATCAGTCCCGAGGATTGCAGACGACACCCCGTCTTTCCGATTTCAAATTTCACCTTCCTGAAAAATACATTGCTCAGGAACCCGCACCCCGCCGTGACAGCTCGCGTCTTCTGGTCGTGGATCGCGCCACCGGCGCTTTCTACGATGGTAAATTTCCTGACATCGTCAAATATCTGTCGCCGGGTGATTGTCTGGTGATCAATAAGACGCGTGTCTTTCCAGCTCGCTTGGCCGGATGCAAAGAGAAAACAGAGGCCGACATTGAGGTTTTCCTCCTGCGCAGGTTGACGGGCGACCTCTGGGAAGTGCTTGTCAAACCGGCGCGGAAGGTGCGCACGGGCAATACGATTCATATCGGCGAAGACATGTACTGTGAAGTGATAGACAATACCACGTCCGGAGGACGCGTCGTTCGCTTCCATTATGAAGGGGATTTCAACGCGACGGTTGAGAAGTATGGAAAGCCTCCCTTGCCACCCTATATTCGCCGAGAGCCGCGCCCTGAGGACACGGAGCGATACCAAACGGTCTATGCGCAGGTGACGGGCGCCGTGGCCGCACCGACCGCCGGTCTACATTTTACCCAGGGCTTGCTTGACCGCGTCGAGCGAAGCGGTGTGCACATTGCCCCTCTGGTTTTGCATGTTGGTCTGGGGACTTTCCGACCGGTGCAAGTCGAGGACTTGGCGCGCCATCGCATGGATTCGGAGTATTATGAAATCAATTCCGACTCGGCCACACTGATCAACAATGTCATCAAGCAAGGCAAGAAAATCATCGCTGTCGGCACCTCCACGACGCGCACTCTGGAGACCGTCGCCAATTTCGACGGCGGGGTGAAACCCGCCTCAGGCTGGACGGACAAATTCATCTATCCACCTTACCAGTTCAAGGTTGTGGACAAACTTCTGACAAACTTCCACCTGCCGGGTTCGACGCTATTGATGCTTGTCTGCGCTTTTGCCGATATGGAATTAATTATGGGAGCCTATCGCCATGCTATCAAGGAGAAATATCGTTTCTACAGCTATGGCGATAGTATGTTGATTCTTTGAAAGCTGGTCTTCTGCTCTTGGCCGCCGGTGAAGGTGAACGCTTCGGCGGGGCATTGCCCAAAGTTCTGATGCCGGTGGCGGGCACGCCGATGGTGAATCGCTCGTTGGCTCCTTTTCTTGGCATTCCGGCTGTTATCGAAATCGTGGTGGCGGCGCCACCACGATTTCTTGAGCAAGTGCGCAGTTCGTTGGAAGGAGTTCCGAGAACAAAAATCGTGGCCGGCGGGCAAACAAGACAACAGTCGGCGCAACTGGCACTAAACGCGCTCAGCAGCGACATAGATCTCGTCCTGACTCATGATGCGGCTCGACCTCTCGTATCGCGAGAATTGATTGAACGCGTACTGGCGGCGGCCAATATCCATGGAGCGGCGATAGCGGCCCTTCCTGTGGTGGACACGGTCAAGCGTGTTCGCGAGGGATGCGTCGAGGCGACACTGAGGCGGGAGGTACTCTGGACCGTGCAGACGCCGCAGGCTTTTCGCTTGGCTTTGTTCCAGAAGGCGCACCTCCGTGCGGCAGATGAGGGTGTTCTGGCTACAGACGATGCGGCTCTGGTGGAGCATTTCGGCCTGTCGGATGTGGCGGTGGTCGAGGGCAGTCCACGCAATATGAAGATCACCCACCCAGGCGATCTTGCGCTTGCGGAATTCTATCTCACCTATCTATAAGTATGGAAATGAAAAAAGTGAGGGCTTACCTGAATAGAGAACAGGTGGCCCTTTTTTCTCTCTTTGAGCGTGCGGCTTATGCGAATCGGCATTGGATTTGACGCCCACCGAAAGGTGGTCGGGCGCGCGTTGATCTTAGGTGGAGTGACGATTCCGTCTGAGTGGGGTCTTGAGGCTCATAGTGATGGTGATGTGGTCGCCCATGCAATCATGGATGCGCTCCTGGGGGCTGCAAATTTGGGCGACAAGGGATGCCTTTTTCCGCCCGGCGATCCGCGATTCAAGAACATTCGCTCGGTTCTGCTCCTTGAACAGGTGCGCAGACTTCTAACCGAAAAGGGACTGGCCATTAAGAACATAGATGCCACGGTCATTTGTCAGGAACCAAAGCTTTCGCCGTACATTCAAGAGATGAAGACTACTCTGGCGTCGGCGCTTGCCGTCTCAAGCATGCAAGTGTCAATCAAGGCAACCACAACAGAGACGATGGGATTTACCGGGCGCGGCGAAGGAGTTGCCGCTATGGCGGTGGCCTTGGTGGAGAGCCAATCCGTGCCATTGGAGTGAGTTGTGGAACTTCTGGCTCGTAGCATACGGGGGATGCATCGGTGAATGTTCGCGTGCGATTTGCGCCCAGTCCCACGGGATTCGTGCATGTCGGCGGCTTGCGCACCGCTCTATTCAACTACCTATTTGCCCGCCAGCAGCAGGGCAAGTTCATTCTGCGTATCGAAGACACGGATCAAAGCCGATTTGTTGAAGGCGCCGTCGAGAATCTGATTGCCGTTTTTGACTGGCTGGGGCTGTCGTTTGACGAGGGGCCACATGTTGGAGGTGATTTCGGTCCCTATGTTCAGTCGGAGCGCTTGGAGATTTATCGCCGCCATTGCGAAAGGCTGCTTGCGGCGGGTCAAGCATACCGATGTTTTTGCCGTCCCGATGAGCTCGAGACCATGCGCGCGGAACAAACCAAGCGCAGCATGGTTCCCATGTATGATCGTCGCTGCCGAAAATTGGATGCCGGGATTTCTCGTCACCGCTCGGAGGACGGCGAGAGTTGTGTTATCCGTTTGGCGGTTCCCTTGACAGGCACAATCAGTTTTTCTGACTTGGTGCGCGGAGACATCTTGTTTCGAGCCGACGCGATTGACGACCAAGTGCTTTTGAAGTCCGATGGTTTTCCGACCTATCATCTGGCGAATGTAGTGGATGACCACCTGATGCAGGTCACTCATGTTATTCGTGGGGAAGAGTGGCTCTCCTCAACTCCGAAGCATATTCTCCTCTATCAGTCCTTTGGTTGGGATGTCCCCGCTTTTGCCCATCTGCCACTGCTCCTGAATCCGGATCGCTCGAAATTGTCGAAACGGAGTGCGGATGTGACCGTCGAGGCCTATCGAGATGAGGGAATCCTGCCCGATGTCCTCTTGAATTTCGTAGCGCTCTTAGGTTGGCATCCCAAGGATGAGCGAGAAATCTTTTCTCTCATGGACCTTGTCAAGGAATTCGACTTGGCGCGTGTGGGTAAGGCTGGAGCCGTCTTCGATATCATGAAACTGCGATGGCTCAACTCGGAGTACTTGAAGCGAGAATCCGACGAGAAATTCTATGAGAATATTCGTCCGATTTACTTCGAGTATACTGGTGAGCCGAAGCCGAGATTTTCTTCAATAATCGAGCAGTATGGCGAATCGAGGCTGCAATTTGGTACAATGTCGCTGCGTGCTGGTGCAGGGACTTATGAGGAGGTTGCAGAGCGTGTCCTAAATATATTTTCGCCTGTTGGCAAACCAGAACCAGAATCTCTTGAACGACTCTCAGATGATAACGCACGAGATTTGCTCGTTCGTTTGCATGACGGGTTGGCGGCAATCCCCGCCGAAGAATGGGAGGATTTTGAAGCGATTGGCGAGAGATTCAAAGAGGTGTGCAAGCGCGCGGGCAATGAGGTTGGCGTGAAAGGGAAAGAGCTTTGGCAAGCAGTGCGCGCCGGCTTAACAGGGCGACTTCACGGCCCGGAACTTGCGAAGCTCATCGCCATTTGGGGGCGGGAACGAGTACTTCATGAGTTGAATCAAGCTATCCGTCACTGAACCTTCCAAAATACGGTACTCGTGCACCACGAAGGAATGAGATAAGGGCATTCCAAGATATGCGAGCTCTGCAAAGATCGGGACAGCTTATCCTCGGTCTCGCCATTCTTCTGGTATTCGGCTTTCTTCTGCCGGAGACCGAAAGGATGGGAATCACATATCTTGCGGCGTTGTTGCTGGGTCTCTTGGCTGGCTTCAGGGGATTCGGCATTCTTCGAGACAAGCCACTGTCTTTTCATCTCGCCATCGCGGCCGGAAGCATCGTCTTTTTGGGTCTTCTCTTCCATCTGACAAGAGGCCTGGACTTGGGCGGAGGGAGAGGAGCGCAACTGGCACGACACGGCGGGATTTTTGTTCTTTCTCTCGTCTTCGTCTGGTTCTTGCTTGCGGTCTTACTTGAGCTGCGCAGGACTTACCGAGGTTGGCGACGGATTCTGGTCTATGCTCTGCTCCTTCTCCTTGGCGTTTCCGCAATTCTCCCCGGCGGTGTGGCAAGTGCGGCAATCTTTTGGGTTATCTTCCTCCTTCTCGGATTGCGTTGGCGACAGGTTCGGTCGTTCAATCCGGGTCTCTTGGCATTCCTCGTTCTGGCAGCAGGACTCGTGGCCTTCACGCCATTTCTTGGCGAGAGGATCGGAGCCGCCACCTTTGTTCCCTCGATTCCTTCTACGAAGGTGGGTTTTTCGGCTGGAGGTTTAGCCGTCGGGCTCTTTGATGTCTTGCGCATCGGAGTGCGTTACTTCTGCGGTTTCTTCGCCGTTTTGGGAGCCTATCACTGGACCGCAGTCCTGCTATTTGGGCAAGGACGCCTGAGAGCCAAACTTCTCGGAATCTATTTCTTCACGGCGCTCATTCCTCTGACGCTCTTTGCGGTACTCGTGCTTTTCGGTTTCTATCTTATCGTCGCGAGTTATCGCTCAGCACTAACGAAAAACCTTTTTCTGGAGCAGCAAGTTCGTTTTCAACGCTGGTTGGCAGCGACTTCTGCACGGCCTGCTTTTTGGGAGAGCCTGCGCCCCGTTGAGGGGGGAGTTCGCCGGTTGCCGCTGGCTCAGCTCGATCTTTACCCGAAAGCCCTCTTCGATGTATTGCGCGAAGTGAGGCAGGAATCGGATAGTGTGTGGCTCTATTCCGTCGTCGGCGCCGAGGACACCATCCGCATTCCCCAGGAGTTGCGTGAAGGCGGAACCGTCATGGGAGTCTGCACGAGAGAGCTTTGTCTCTATGCTCTCTTGCCCACGAGGGGTTTCATGCTGCGAGGCTGGACACCCATCACGCGGGAGTTCCTTTCCTATTTCAAGGAAATCGCGGGAACCGACATTACGATCTACCCTTCCAGCCAGGTTTCTGCGAGTCTGCAAATTGACCGACCCCAGGGCATGGGTGTCCACCTGTCTTTTCCCGATGCCGATTCCGCCACCGAGTTTTCCCAGATCTCCACTCACGAGCCACGCCAGAAACGAGGCTGGCCGAACCAGGAATTCGTCGTCGGGATGAATACCATTCGTGGAGTTGATTGGCATACAGGTGCCATGGTCAACTATCTCTATGTCTTGCGATTGACCCCCCTGCAACTTTGGCAGACGATTTTTAATCCTCGAGAGCAAATCAATCTGGGGATGCGTGCGGCCTTCTATTTGCTGGCCGTCATTTTTCTTGCTGGAATTGTCGCCATCAGTTGGGTGGGATGGAGAGTCGCGGGCGGCGTCAATCGCTCGGCGCGTTCGCTCGAAAAGGGAGTCCAGGAACTGCGAGCAGGCCATCTCGAATATGTGATGCCTGCGATGGGAGGAGCGGAATTTCGACAAGTGGCCGAGTCGTTCAATCTGCTGACCGGAGACCTGCGCCGAATGCTCCGTGATCTGACCGAAAAGGAACGGTTGGAAAGCGAATTGACCGTGGCTCGAGCGATTCAAGAAGCTCTTCTGCCGCGCACCTTGCCTTGTTTGCAGGGTGTAGAAATGGCCGCCCGCAGCCTTCCAGCCCGGATTGTCGGAGGAGATTTCTATGATGTCATTTCTCAAGGCGATGGCAACATTCTGATTGCACTCGGCGATGTGTCGGGGAAAGGAATCGCCTCGGCCCTGGTGACTGCCAAAGTCCAGGCATCGTTGCGCACGCTGGCGATGACCTATTTATCGCTCCCTGAGCTCATGACGAAGTTGAATCAAGCGGCTTGTCAAGGAGCGACACCGGGGATGTTCGTCAGCTTGTTCTTGGCACGACTTGATCCTCAGCGTGTCTGTCTTGAGTATGTCAACGGCGGGCATGATTTCCCCATTCTGTGCCGGGATGGGCGAATAGAGTATCTGAGACACGGCGGGCTGATTCTTGGCGTATTTCACGACGCGACCTACGACCAGGGAGTTGCCGATGGGCTCGAAAGAAGCCGACTTCTGATTTATACCGATGGCCTTGTGGAAACCCGGAATCCGCAGGACCACGAATTCGGCACGCACGCGCTTGCCGAAATCGTCAAAATGCACGATGGTCATGCCGATGGTCTTCTTGACACTCTGTTCGATGAAGTGGAGACATTTTCACAAGGACAGGCGGCGGAAGATGATCGCACGGCGATGGCGCTGCTCTTCTGAGAATCTATCATGTGAACAACCGATGCCAGACACGAGAAAGAGATCATGAAGATTGTTGTTCTATGCGGCGGTGATTCGGGGGAATGGGTCGTGTCGTTGGCCTCGGGCGATGCCGTCGGCCAGTGGCTGGCCCAGGCGGGCTATGAAGTGGTCAAGCTCAATCCGTCGAAGCCCGAGAAGTCTTTTCGGGCGGACGAGCCCATGGCTCCGTCGCAGATTGGCGCCCGGCCACCTGACGCACCACCCGACCGGAAATTCGATCCGTCACGAGTTCAGAAGTTCTTGTCGGCATTGGCGAAACTTGCACCCGACATGGCTTTTCCCATTCTTCATGGTGGTTGGGGTGAGGATGGCAGGATTCAGGGCGTTCTCGAGTGGGTCAGACTTCCGTACACCGGCTCCGGACCTCTGGCATGCGCCTTGGCGATGCACAAACAGAAGGCAAAGGATATTTGGGCCTCGATTAGCATTCTGACTCCGAGGGGTGTGGTAATTCCTCAGCGCGAAATTCGGAACCGAAGAGCCGTCGAAGAGGCTCTTGAGACTCTGAAGCTTCCCGCCGTTTTCAAGCCACTTCACGGAGGTTCAACGATTGGACTGACCATTGTAAGAAAAGAGGGCGAGATAGCGGCGGCGATTCAATCGGTAACGGAGCTTGCAGAAGATCTTCTGATAGAAACCTTTGTCAACGGCCGCGAAATCACCGCGACAATTCTTGGGGATGAAGCTATGCCACTCATCGAGATTCGCCCTCATGAAGGATTCTACGACTATCACAACAAGTATACCTCTGGGCGTTCGGACTATCTCTGTCCCGCACCGCTGCAGGACGCTCTCGGACAGCAGATACAAGAGACCGCATTGAAAGCTTATCGTGCCTTGGACTGTCGTGGATTTGCACGAGTGGATTTCCTGTTGGCTCCCGAAAATCAGGCGTTTTGCCTTGAACTCAATACGCTTCCCGGGATGACACAACATTCGCTTGTCCCCAAAGCGGCTCGCGCTGCCGGCATCGAACCTCCCGAGCTTGTAACTCGCATCGTGAAGGAAGTCCATGGCAGGTAGCCGCGACGACGATTTCATGCGCATGGCGATGCGCGAAGCTCTTCGGGGGCGAGGGAGGACGAGCCCGAATCCCCTCGTCGGCGCGGTGATTACGAAAAGAGGACGCGTGATTGCGCGGGGACATCATCCCTTTTTCGGCGGCCCACACAGCGAAATTGTGGCGCTCTCGAAATTGCCCGAGAGGCGCGCGCAAGGGGCGACGCTTTATGTGAATCTGGAACCCTGCTGCTATCACGGGAAGACGCCGCCTTGCACGAAGGCCATTTTGACATCGGGAATTCGCCGCGTGGTCGTCGGATGCGAAGACCCGAATCCTATGGTGGCTGGCAAGGGTATCGCTGAACTGAGAGCTTCGGGAATTGAGGTCACGGCGGGCGTTCTGGAACAGGAGGCTCGACGGCTGAACGCGCCGTATTTCACTTTCGTGACTCAGAAGCGTCCGTGGGTGCTTTTGAAAATGGCGCAGACAATGGACGGTCGCGTTGCTTTGGCTTCGGGTCAGTCGCGTTGGATAACGGGCGAAGCGGCGCGCCGTGAGGCTCATCGTTTGCGCTCGTGGCTGGATGCTGTGCTGGTCGGTGTTCAGACAATTCTTCAGGATGATCCGGAATTGACCGTGCGCTTCGTGCGGGGTCGAAATCCGTGGCGCGTCGTCCTGGATTCGAGCTTGCGAATTCCTCTAAAAGCGCGCGTGCTTCATCATCCGGAGCCTGCAAAGACTGTTATTTTCACCACGAACAAAGCACCTGCGAAGAAACGAAGCTCCCTTGAAAAAATCGGGACGCGAGTCTTTGAAACGCCGACTTCCAGTGAGGGATTTGTGGATTTGCACGCGGCTCTTGGCAAAATGGCAGAGTTGGGAATGATGTCACTTCTCGTGGAAGGTGGCGGCACGGTGCATCGTTCGTTTCTCTTGTCCGGATTCGTTGATCAATTGACGATTGCCGTTGCACCAAAATTCATCGGCTCAGATGGTCGAGGGAGCGTCGGCCCGCTTGGACTGCAGTCGCTTGCGGAGATGCCGGAATTTCGTTGGCTGCGCAGACGCATGGTCGGCGGAGACCTTTGGTTGGAGCTGGAGAAATGTTCACCGGCCTGATTGAAGAGATTGGCAAAGTGGACCTCGTGCAAAATCGCCCTGAAGCGCGGCGACTTGGAATCGCATCGTCACATCTTGCAGCAGACCTGAAAATCGGAGACAGCATAGCGATAAATGGTGCATGTGCGACGGTCGTCTGGTGCGATGCGCATCGCTTCCAATGCGATATCATGGTGGAGACGATTCGCAAAACCACTCTGGGGAACCTTCAAGTAGGAGATGTTGTTAATCTGGAGAGAGCGATTCCTGCGCAAGGTAGATTCGGCGGGCACTTCGTGCAGGGCCATGTTGACGGTCTCGGGACGGTTCGTCGCGTTGTCTCGAGTGAACCTGGACGCATGATTGAAATCACCCTGCCCAAGGAACTCGCCAAATATGTGGTTTCGACTGGCTCCATAGCCGTAGACGGCGTGAGTCTAACAGTGACGCGAGTGGATGGATTGCACGCGACGATTGCTCTCATTCCTCGTACATGGGAGACGACGACTCTTGGCAAGCTGCGAGCGGGGGTGAAAGTGAACATTGAAGTGGATGTCATTGGCAAGTATGTGGAGAAACTCCTGGCGGGGCACTCGAGTTAAGCCCGATTGATCTTGGCTCTAAGGACTATGAACCGCAAGACTATATCTTCAGGCTCTCCGATGGAGACGCCGATCGGTTTCTCGCGCGCGGTCAGAATCGGCAACATGATTTCGGTTTCAGGCACGGCGCCCATTGCTCCAATTGGGGGCACAATTCATCCCGGCAATGTCTACGAACAAACCCGATACTGTATCGAAATCATAAAGAAAGCCATCGAGGAAGCTGGAGGTCGGCTTGAGGATGTCATCCGTACTCGCATCATGCTGATAGACATCTCAAAATGGGAGGAAGCCGCTACGGCCCATCGAGAGTTTTTCTCAAACATTCGACCAGCGTGCACTTTTGTGGAAGTAAAGGGCTTCATCAAACGGGACTGGCTCGTGGAGATCGAAGCGGATTGTGTGGTAGAAGACGGAGAATAACATCATCACAGTGCATGTGACACGCCGTGGCGGGTCTCCAGACCACAGCTGTCTCAATGTTTATCTTTGAAAATTATTTATTTGGAAGTTAGCCGATTTACGGCGGAAACGATGAACGCGA
>DYHQ01000074.1:0-9943 GCA_020724065.1 Candidatus Puniceispirillum sp.
GAAGTCGCGGGAAAGGATTCCGAGCTTGGCACCACATTGGCTGACGGCGGTATTCCAGTCAGTGGAGTGATGGAACAGTTCGGACTGGCGGATTGGGAGAAGTTCCAGCAGCGGTTCTTGAGCGCAAATGGCAGGGGAGATCTCGTATGAGTCCTAAAGGATTACTGATTGATGTGACGGCCTGCCTCGGCCCAAGCTGCGGCAAATGTGTGGTCGTGTGTAAGCGAGAGAACAATCTTCCGGACGGAATCGAAGAAAAGCTCAGTTTCCGCAGCTTTACGGTTTTGCAGAAGCGGGATGGGCTGTTCGTCCGCAAGCTCTGCATGCATTGCGAGCATCCCAGTTGTGTCGCTGTCTGTCCCGTCGGCGCACTGAGCAAGAGAGAAACCGGCGCGGTAGTTTATGACGCCGGCAAGTGCATGGGCTGTCGCTACTGTATGGTGGCGTGCCCATTTGAAGTGCCGACTTTCGAATGGAATGATTGGAATCCACGCATCCGGAAGTGCATCTTGTGCGCGGACCGAATTGAAAAGGGTCTGGTGACCGCCTGTGCCGAAGCCTGCCCGACCGAAGCCACTCTCTTCGGCGACCGGCAGACTCTGATCACCATCGCCGAGTCTCGCATCCGGAAAAATGCGGAAAAATACCAGCCGCGCATGTTTGGTCTTTTTGAAGCTGGAGGAACCTCGGTCTTCTATCTTTCGGCGGTTCCTTTCGAGATTCTCGGATTCCCGAAGCGTCTCACCGAAGAGGCTCCACCCGAACTTCCGTGGCATATTTTGCAGCAAGTGCCCACCGTTGTCTTGATGGGAGCCTTCATCTTAGGAGGCTCGTACTGGCTCTACCGCCGGCGGGAAGAGGTCGCCAAGTTGGAAGCGCAAATGAAAGACGAAAAGGGACACGCCGGGACGAAAGGAGGCGCGAGTCATGTTGAATAGATTCAAAGGACTTCTCAAGCCGTGGCCCGTGATTACGGCCGTGGTCGTCGGGATGGCTGTTGCCATCGCCATTCAACGCTACATTCACGGATTGGGTTCGGTGACGAATCTTTCCGATTCCTCGGCTTGGGGTCTTTGGATTGGCATGGATGTGCTCAGTGGGATTGCGTTGGCTGCCGGTGGGTTCATTATGGCCAGCAGCGTCTATGTCTTTGGATTGAAGAAGTTCAAGCCCATTGTCCGCATGAGTATTCTCACGGCGTTCATGGGGTATCTTTTCTTCGTTGCGGGACTTCTGGTTGAATTGGGCAGGCCATGGAACATTTGGCATTGCATTGTCTATTGGAATGTGCACTCCCCGCTGTTCTGGAAAGCCTGGTGTGTCATGGTCTACTCGACCGTGTTGGTGTTGGAATTCAGCCAGGTGATTTTCGAGAAATTCGGCTGGAAGCGATTGGAAGACATTTTCCATCGCGTCAGCGTTCCCTTGATTGTGGTTGGAGCGATCGTCGCCACGCTGGACCAGTCTCTTGTGGGAACGCTTTTCACCGTGATGCCAAGCAAGCTCGACGCTCTTTGGTATTCGCCCATTCTTCCCGTCCTCTTCTTCTCCTCGTGTATTGCAGCGGGGCTGGCGATGATTATCTTTGAGTCTGCCTTGAGCAAGCGTTTCCTGAATCATGAGACTCCGCTCCCGCTGCTTGTGTCCGTATCGAAAGGACTTACGATTGCCCTGGGGATCTTTGCGATTCTCCGTTTCGCGGATTTGGCGACGCGCGGCGCCCTTCCCTTGGCGTTCACGAGTCGGTATGAGACTCCGTTTTTCTGGCTCGAGATAGTCCTGTTTTTCATTCTCCCCTTTATCTTGCTTATCAACAAGAAGACCCGCACTTCGCCCCGAGGGCTTTTCTTTGCGTCCTTAAGCGTCGTGTTCGGGTTGCTCATGCACCGGCTGAATGTGGTCACCACGGGTTTTGCCCAGGTCAATGCCGGCTATTCTCCGTCTTGGCAAGAGTTTGTCATTTCTACGGCTTTCGTCATGGTTGGTTTCGTGCTCGTGGGGATGGTTGTGCGCTATCTGCCGGTTATCCCCGAGGAAGCCCCTGCGCCGGCCGTTTCCGATGAAGAGGCCGAAGAATATGTTCGAGTGGCTTGGAGTGTTTAGTTGCCCTAAAGGGGGCGATTGGTATGAATCCGAAATCGGGAAATGAAGGACGCTTCTCCGTCATTCGTGAAGGGGATAGACCCTGTGTCTGGATGGAGCAGGGGGTCATCTCTTACAAGATTTGTGACCGCGACTTTGATTGCGAAAACTGCCCCCTGGACATCGGATTGAGGGGATTGGCGCGTGCTCCTGCTGCCGCTGAGGTGGTGCCACCAATAAGTTCGATGGCGGACTTGGAATCCGATATGCAACACCGCACGAATTCTGATCCTTTGCGCATGGCACTTCGATCGCGGACAGGCAAGATCACAGCGGAGAGCAACCGTTACTTCCATCCGAAGCACACTTGGATTCGGATCGAAGTCTCCAATCGCGTCTATATCGGGATCGATAGCATTGTGGCGACTGTTTTGGGTTCCATAGATGATGTTTCGTTACCCGCCCCCAATGACAGAATTCGTCGTGGCGAAAGCTGTGCTCAAATCATTCAGGGACCCCGCGCCTTCTCCATTTGGTCACCCGTATCTGGGCGCGTGATGGACACGAATGAAGAGCTTTACGGTTTTCCCGACAAGCTGATATTGGATTCCATGGGGGGTGGGTGGCTATGCAGTCTGGAACCCGACAGCCTTGAAGAGGATTTGAAATTCTGCCGGGTGGGCGATGCCGTTTTTCCATGGTATCTGAAAGAGATCGAGTGGCTGAACTCCGTCTTGGCCAATAGTTTCCAGCGGTGCCACGGGCGGCTTGGTCCGACGATGTATGACGGAGGAGAGGTGTCGAGAAATTTGCGGGAGCTCCTTCCTCCGGATGAATATCGTGTTCTTGTTTTGAGTTTTCTTGGTAAGCCTGATGATCCTATGGGAATGTATAGTCATTCCCGAAAGTAAGTTGGTATTATGACATTACGCAAGGGGTTGAAACCCCTTGTTCACAATCGAGGTAACAAGGGGCTTTAGCCCCTTGAATAGCAGCTTACTTTTGAGAATCGCTATAGGAGAACTCATTCCCGTTTTTGCGAGAACGAAAGCCCCGACCTGTGCCGGGGCTTTCGTTCTCCTTCGTTAGAGCGGCCTGTCCTGCCGGACGATTTGGGCGCACGCTCGGCAGAAGGAAACCATTTTTTCGGCCACATCATCAATATCCGTGGAGCTATTCATCACGCATCCGGGGTAGTGGCAGTGAGGCAAACCAAAAGTATGCCCTAACTCATGCACCGCTTCTTTGAAGAGGCGTTCTTCAAAGAGCTGGGCGTCCGACGGTCTGCCGTAGAATTCGTTGCGCAAGCGAAAAGTGGAAACGAGCGCGCCGATTCCCTTGAATTGAGCTTCCCCGAAGAGGTAAGTCAGGACAGGGATGTAGATGTCCAATCCCGTGACCCCCAGAATGCGAAAAGCGCTTTCGGGGGGATTTTCGATGAGTTGGGCGAGGATCATCGAGGAATAGTATTGATCCCGCTCGACATTGTAGGCTTTGGCGAGGTCAAGCTCTCTGCGCAAGATTTCTGCCGGTACGCCGAAATCATGGGTAAGATAGGCAAGCAGAGGATCGAGCAGGGAATTATCGGAAAGCTGAATAGGGATGACATAGAGTTTTGAGGGATTCAACTTGGCTTGCTCAAACCATACTTCTTAATTTTCGTGTAAAGAGTTGTGCGATCAATTCCCAAGACGCTGGCGGCCTGACTGATGTTCCACTCGGTGCGTTCCAGAATCCGACCGATATGAGCTTTCTCAATTTCCTCCATGGTATCTCCCTGTTGCTTCGCTCGATAACGGAAGGGAAACGAGAGATCGCGTCCGATGATCTTCTCCCCTGAACTGAGCACAATGGCGCGTTCGATGACATTCCGAAGCTCCCGCACATTCCTCCGCCAATCGTAGCTGACCAGCATCTGCATCGCGTCCGGTGCAATTTCCCTGACGCCGCGAGTCATCGAGCGCGAATACATCTGAAGAAAGCAATTGGCCAGCAGCGGAATATCCTCCGGGCGCTCGCGCAAGGGGGGCATGTCAATGGTGAACACATTCAGTCGGAAGTAGAGGTCCTCGCGAAATTCTCCCGCGGCCACGGCCTCTTCGAGATTGCGGTGCGTCGCGCTAATAATGCGGAAATCCACATGGACAGGGGTGTCTCCTCCCAGTCGGGTGAATTGCTTCGTTTCGATGACGCGAAGCAAATCCATTTGCATTTTGGGGCTGATGTTCCCAATTTCGCCGAAGAATATCGTTCCCTTGTCGGCGCGTTCGAGTTTTCCTTTTCTCCGCGTGCAGGCACCCGTGAAGGCGCCTTTCTCGTGACCGAAAAGCTCGCTTTCGAGAAGGGTCTCCGTGAAAGCGCCGCAATTGACAGAGATAATGGGTGCATAGCGCCGGTGGCTATTGCCGTGAATCGCTCGGGCCGCAAGTTCCTTGCCTGTTCCGCTCTCCCCGCGAATCATGACCGTCGCATCGGTCTGGGCGACGGTTGCAATCATCTCCAGAACCCGTTTGATTTGCGGCGAAGTGCCAACGATTTCGTCCGGCATCGTCAGATCCTCGATGCGCTGCTTAAGCTGGATGTTTTCCTGCGCGAGCCGACGCTTCTCGACCGCGTTGCGGATCGTGTGGGTCAGGTCATCGGGATCCACAGGTTTCGATACATAGTCAAAAGCCCCGTCCTTGAGGGCTTGTACCGCGGTGTCCACTGAAGAATAGGCTGTAATAATGATCACGATAATGTCTTTATCAACGCTCCGGATGTGGCGATTGAACTCGATGCCATCCATGCCGGGCATTTTGATATCCAGAAGGACAATATCCCAGGGTTGTTCGCCCAATCTTGTCATCGCCACATCGGCACTTTCGGCTGTCCCGACCCGAAATCCGTCCGACAAAAACCACTTGGCGAGAGAATCGCGCACGGAAAACTCGTCATCAACGATGAGGATTCCAATATTTTCCTTGTCCATCAATCCGTCTCCTTGTTCCGTTCCCTGCCCCTTCTACCCCGTATGACTTGACTCCTCAACCGGCAGCTCAATGGTGAAAGTCGCGCCCTCATTGGGCTTCGATTCTACGGAAATCTGGCCGTGATGCTGGTCAACGACAATCCGATATGCCACCGCGAGACCAAGCCCTGTGTTTTCGGCAGTGTCCTTCGTCGTATAGTAAGGCTCAAAAATGTGGGGAATATCCTCCGCAGCGATGCCGATGCCATTGTCGCTGATCTCCAAGAAGAGAATCCCCTTTCTATCCCCATCGCGTAGTCGAACCGTCACTTCCCCTTCATCTTCGGACACGGCTTCAATGGCATTCATCAGGATAACCAAAAGCATCTGCTGTATCGCTGCTGCATCGCAATGGAGGAGAGTATTTTCAGCCAGGATTTCCTGTTTCAACCGAATCTCCTTCGTCTTGACGCTATGCTTGGCCATCTCGATGCTCCGCTGAACAATCGGTCGAATATCCTGTGTGGACATCTCTCCGTAGGATTTCCTTGAGAACACCAGCAGGTTTTTCACAATATCGCCACATCGCTTCGCTTCATCTCGAATGATCTTCAGGTTTTCGACCGAGTCTTCAATCTCTTTTTCTGCCGGTGAGTTGGACAGGTTCTTGATCAGCAATTTTGCATAGGTGAGAATCCCGGCCATGGGATTGTTGATTTCGTGGGCGACGATTCCGGCTAACTTACCCAGTGAGGCCATTTTCTCAACGAGGATCAGGTGAGCCTGCGTACGCTCCATGGACTCGTTGGAGCGCTTGAGCTCTTGCGTCATCTTATTGAATGATTGCGACAGATACCCCAGTTCGTCCCGCGAGCTCACAGGAATTTCGTATACCAGATTCATGCCTGCAACTTCCTGAGTTCCTTGGATCAATTCGGAGATGGGCCGCTGGATGATTCGGCGGATAGAGCCTCGAAAAAGAAGTGCGGTCATCAGAATCAGTGCCGCAGAAATGAACAAAACCGTCGCTCGCGTGCTTCGAACAGTGGCGTCCATATCCCGAAGCGACATCTTGATATCAATAAGTCCAAGCAGTCTCTCGTCCGGATTGTGGGCGTGGCAATCTGCCTGAGAACAGCTCGTGGAATTCTCGATCGGATTAGTAAGCCCCAGAATTCGGTCACCCGATTCGGAGCGCAGGTGGCGAATTCGGTTTTCCTTCGGAATCGTTCCCTTGGCTTGCTGAGCCGTATGGCAGAAGGAACATTGTTCAGCATCCTTCTCGACGGTTTTGTTCAGCTCCGTCGAATCGCTGGCAAAATGCACTTCACCATATTTGTCGTAAATCCAGATGCCATCAATCCCCGGCTCCTTCCCAATGTTCGCGATAATATTCGCCAGGTCTTCGCGATGATTTTTTAGCATCGAGTATCGGGTCGAGCTCTTGATAAGGCCGCTGACCTGGATCGCATGGTTGCGTACATTGTTCTCAATCTGCCTCGTAAAGAGATTCGTGTTGACAAAGGTAATCACAAGCACCAGCAAAAGCAGGAAGGCCAGCAACAGAAAAAGCTTTGTGCCGATGCTATGGGGAAAAGAGAAAGCGCGTTTCATCGTGGTTCAGTACCCCAGCCTGTTATCCATTTTGCATTCTGCGCGAGAAGTCATAAGCGCGCTGCCTACGCAGCACACTGCAGGCAAATTCCACTCACAAAATATACGAGATAAATCAAAAAAAGTCAATTCGTTGTTGCGACGGCGTCACTGGCAGAGTCGTCACGACAAAGGGTCGGGATCTGCGGTTGGTTCGAATGAAAAGGGAAAGGCATGACCTCCGGCGGGCTGTCTTGATTTTCTTTGGAAAAAACTACATATTTAAAAGATTATAGGAACTGCACTATTCCCACAATCTGGATAAGGTGAATCCTAATTTTCATGCGAGTTGGTGCCGTTATCATCGCGGCTGGAGCGTCCGAGCGCATGGGACAGCCCAAAGCGCTGGTGCCCATGGATGGGCAGCCCGCTCTTCTCGCTCTGGCAAGCTGTTTGAATGAAGCAGGCTTTGTACCGGTCGTGACGGTCACTTCCGCCACGATTCAAATCAAGCTACATGAATTCGACTTGCCGGGGCCGGTCATTATCAATAGGGAGACAAACAAGGGACCGCTTCATTCCTTCCGACTTGGATTGCAGAGGCTTCCAACGGATACGATGGCGGCGCTCTTGTGTCCGGTGGATCATCCTCTTGTTCGTGTGGACACGCTCAGGGAGCTTAAGACAAGAGCTTCGACGACAAGTGTCGTTGTCCCATGCTTTGAGGGACGGCGAGGGCATCCCACGCTGTTCGGCCGTGACCTTTGGCCGTTGATTTTCTCACTGCCGTTGGAGGAAGGAGCACGCGGAGTGTTGCACCGTCGGCCTGAAGTGGTGACTTTGCTGGAAGCCAATGATCCAGGCGTTGTGCAGAATTTGAACACGCCAGCAGATGTTGAAAATGCGGACATGATGTTTCCTCGTCATGTTCAAGGTGATGAAAACACAGAGTAATCCATCCTTGATTGGAAGTCGCGTTCCGCGCAGCGATGCACGAGCGAAAGTATGCGGCACGGAAAAATTCATCGCGGATTATTCCTTGCCGGGCATGCTGCATGTAGCAGTCATTCGCTCGCCTGTGCCGTGCGGAGAATTGCGAGGATCAAATCGTCAGTACTTGGAGACTCTCCCGGGTGTGGTGGCGACCGTCTTTGCCGAGGACATTCCCGGAGAGAATTGCGTGCCGATTGTCTGGCGTGACATGCCCGCTCTCGCGACCGGAAAAGCCAAGTACGCCGGAGAGCCGGTCGGTCTCATTGGAGCTGAAACGGCGGAAGCCGCGCGACGAGCACTTGCGATGGCGAAACTCGATATTCATCCGCTTCAAGCGGTGACGGATCCCGAAAAGGCGCGCGACAACGATGCGCTGAAAGTCTATGGGGAGGACAATGTCTTTTCACACCTCGTCATTCGCCGTGGTAATATTGAGAAAGCCTTCGCTGAAGCGGCAGCCGTTGTAGAAGGAACCTATCGCACGCCTTACCAAGAGCACGCTTACTTAGAGCCCCAGGGAATGCTGGCCATTCCAGAAGGCGACGGCTCAATAACAGTCATGGGTTCCATGCAGTGTCCCTTCTATGTTCAAAGCGCGGTTGCGACGGTTCTTGGATTGCCGCTGGCTAAAGTCCGAGTGATTCAAGCGGCGACAGGCGGTGCATTCGGCGGCAAAGAAGATGTTCCGAGTCTCGTGGCAACGCAGGCGGCTCTCATCGCGTGGAAAACCGGTCGGCCAGCGCGCCTCATCTATTCGCGCGAAGAAGACATTATCTCGATGTCGAAGCGCCATCCGGCGGTGATTCACTATCGCTCGGCAGCGGATTCCGCAGGGCGACTTCTTGCCGTGGAAGCTGATTATATTTTGGATGGTGGCGCTTACGCGACCTTGAGTCCCGTTGTGCTCTGGCGCAGCATTGTGCATTCGGTTGGGCCGTATCGCTGTCCGAATGTCAAAGTGGATGCGCGCGCTGTCGCGACGAATCGCGTTCCATGTGGTGCCTTTCGCGGATTTGGTTCGCCACAGATTCTTTTCGCCGTAGAATGTCAAATGGATCAACTCGCGGCCAAACTCGGAGTGGAACCTGCGGAAATTCGGCGGCGCAATCTGCTTGCTGTCGGTGATGCCACTGCGACGGGGCAGATTCTCAAGAATAGCGTGGGCAGCTTGGAGACACTCGAAAAAGCATTGGCGGCTGCCGGAGTGGCTCCATCAAAAGAGGCTGGCGAGGGACGTCGCGCTGGCCGCGGCATGTCCACGATTTTCTATGGAATGGGACTCGGAGCCGGAGGCGTGCACTTGGCTCGAACCGGTGCCACCGTTCAAATTCTGCAAGATGGCAGCGCGATTTTCTCTGTGGGCACGACTGAGATGGGACAAGGCATGCGCACGGTGCTGGGGCAAATCGTCGCCGAGGAACTCGGCATTGCTTTTAACTGTGTGCACATGACTCCGACAGACACGAGTCGCGTTCCCGATTCTGGTCCGACAGTCGCCTCGCGTTCCACCACGATGTCCGGCAATGCGCTGCTGCGTGCATGTGCTCCGCTGCGCGAAACGCTTCTGCATGTGGCGGCAGGTATTTTGGAGGCAGAATCTGCCAATCTCGTGCTCACTCAGGGCAAGGTCGAAACGAGGGGAACGAATCCCCCTCGTGCGGTTGAGCTTCAGAAAGTGATTGATGAATGCTTTCGGCGGCGCGAGTGTTTAGCAAGCGAAGGGTGGTATCGCACGGAGGGAACTACCTTCGACAGAGCCACGGGCCAAGGGGATGCGTATGTCGCTTACGCATGGGCGACGAATATTGTGGATATCGAAGTGGACACGGAAACAGGCGTTGTTGAGGTGATGCGCATTGTGGCGGCTCATGATGTCGGACGCGCGGTGAACCTCAGTGGGGTTGAAGGACAAATTGAAGGCGGCACGGTTCAAGGGATGGGCTATGCGCTGCTCGAAGAGATTCTATGCCAAGACGGAATCATTCAGAATTCTGAGTTCGGCTTGTATCACATTCCCACGGCTGAGGACGCACCGAAAATCGAGCCGATTGTCGTTGAGAAACCTTTCGACGGCGGGCCTTTCGGCGCAAAAGGATTCGGCGAACAGCCGCTGATGGGAATTGCTCCCGCGATCGCCAATGCGGTGGCCGATGCGATTGGCATTCGTTTCTCTGAATTGCCAATCACGCCAGAGCGCGTTTTGGCGGCTTTGAATTCAAAGACAGCAATATGAGAATTGATTTCACACTGAACGGCAAACCTATTTCCCGCGAAGTTGCGCCAGACATGCGCCTGGTTGATTTTATGCGCAACGAGATGGGCTTT
>DYHQ01000074.1:9953-11398 GCA_020724065.1 Candidatus Puniceispirillum sp.
ATGTCCCGGCAGAAGTCATCGGGAGTAGAATCCTGAACTGTAGAAAAGGAGGCAAGGAGGCAACAATGTCCTATCTCGAAAAGGCCATTGAAAAGGGATATGCCAGACTAAGCGGGGAGGGTCGCAATCAGAAAATCACATATCTCGCTGTGAAACATACCGAGCGCTTCTCCGACCCCGAAGAACAGGTCCGAGCCGAGTTCTGGGCAGAGCTGATATTTCACTACGGATACGATCCCATTCGCATAGGGGTGGAAGTAATAGTCCCGGATCGAAAGCCCACGGACACAGCTGATCTTGTAGTGTTCCACGACGACGAACAAAAGCGTCCGTACGCTGTGATCGAATGCAAGCGGGATGGAATTACAGATGCCGAATTTGCCCAGGCCGTAGAACAGGCTTGTGGCAATGGCACTTGGGCGAAATTCAGAGCCAATTTCGTCGGTGTGGTGGCAGGCCACACGCGACGCTTTCTTAATTTCTCGCCGAAATATGCAATCCTAGAACGAGAGGCGAACATCGTTGCCGACTTGCCCAGGCAATACGGCAAGCCAGAGGAGTTTCGCTTCTACAAAGGAACAAAGGATGACATCAGGCCGGTGTCGAAAGAAGAACTTATTGCAACAATCAAGAAATGCCATGACACCCTCTGGGGAGGTGGGAAGTTATCGCCCCCCGCAGCCTTTAGCGAACTCTGTAAGTTGATCTTCGTGAAGATCACCGACGAGCAAGTGCCACGTAAGAAAGGCGAGCCTTACGATTTCCAGATCAAGACGCACGAAACCAGCAGGCGACTTGTTGAGCGAATCCGGGAACTCTATGAAAGGCAAAAAGCCAAAGACCCCGATGTTTTCACCGAGACAATCAAGGTAGACGACGAGAAGCTCCGCACGATTGTGTCCCATACGGAAAGCATCAACTTGTCGAAGACCGACCTTGACACAAAGGGTGTGGCCTTCGAGCAGTTCATGGACGGCTTTTTCAAAGGGGATTTCGGGCAGTATTTCACTCCGCGAGAAATTATCGCCTTTGCGGTCGAAATGCTACAACCCAAGAACGACGAACTGGTGCTCGATCCAGCTTGTGGGTCTGGCGGTTTTCTACTCTATGCGCTTGACCATGTTCGAAACGAAGCAGGCGAGTACTACCAGCCGGATTCAAAAGAGCATTATAAGCACTGGCATGATTTTGCCAAGGGATGCTTGTTTGGAATAGAGGTCAATGATGAGATCGCTCGCGTTGCCAAGATGAATATGATCATACACGATGATGGGCACGCCAATGTCGTAGGCGACGACGCCTTGGCACCCCTTGAACGGATTCGCAAGAGAAGCGAGAACACTAGCTTTAAAGAGAGTCATTTTGATGTCATTCTGACGAACCCACCCTTTGGAGCGCAAGTCACCAAGCTGGAGCATCCCTATCTCGCAGACTATCAGCTCGCA
>DYHQ01000075.1 GCA_020724065.1 Candidatus Puniceispirillum sp.
GGCCCGAATCGAATCGGAGGATAACTCCATCCCGACGCTGTCGCAAAGGAGACGGAGACGCTCGCGCCCACCTCGGTTCCGGGACAACCGGTGAGGGACGCACGAACGAGAAACGAATCGCTGCTTTCTCCATTCAAAAACAGGATGACCGAGTTTTCCCACGGAATGAGAACGGTGCCGCTCCTCTCGCTCTCTGCCGTCACATCTTCGCGAAACATCCCATCAATCACTACACGCGGCGGCGGCGTCCACAACACGCTTTGAAGCCAATCCGCCACATTGCTTTGGCGAACGGGAGAGAGTGCTTTCTGACCAACCTCCAATTTCACTCGCGTCACCGTCGAATCCCATCCGTAGCTGGAATCCGGCAGCGAAATCAGCGAGTCTATGTTTTCTTCGGCAGAAGCACTCAGTGCCGCCAGAATGCCGCAGAGGAAGAGCCAACGCTTCGGCATAACCGACCCTCCGGAAAGCATACATTAACACATCCTGCAATCCGCGTGCCCGGAGGTCTGCAGCGCTCGATGGCGCCTTCAGTCGAAAAAGAAAGGGCGCCCATGCAGGACGCCCTTGCAAGTTGCAACACCGTGCAATGCTATGCGGTGCGGTCAATCGTCATTCCGGTTTCCGGAAGAGTGCCATTCAGCAGCGCTTTCAGTTCATCTCCTTCGAGAACTTCCTTTTCGAGGAGGAGTTTTGCCATGCGGACAAGGAGGTCTCTCTTGGTGCTCAAAATCGTTCGCACTTCCTCGTACGCTTTTTCGATAATGGTTCTCGTTTCCGTATCAATTTCATCGGCTGTTCGCTCGCCATACTCCTCACCTCCCGGAACCGCCCATTCACGTCCCATGAAAGGCTGACCGCGTTTGCGATAAGTCAGCGGCCCCAGTCGTTCCGACATCCCATATTCCGTGATCATCGAACGCGCAATGGCCGTTGCGCGCTCCAAATCGTTCTGAGCACCTGTGGAAACCTCGCCGAAAATCAATTCCTCTGCGACCCGACCACCTAAAGCGAACTTGATGCGTGAAGTCAGCTCCGTCTTCGTCATCAAATAGCGGTCTTCCGTCGGCAATGCCAAAGTATAGCCCAACGCCTGAACGCCGCGCGGAATAATGGATACGCGATGAATCGCATCCATATCCGGAACCGACGCTCCAATAATCGCATGGCCGGTTTCATGGTAAGCGACAATCTCTTTTTCCTTCGGATTCAGAACCCGCGATTTCCGCTCAAGTCCCGCCACAACTCGGTCAATGGCTTCTTCCAACTCGGCCATGTTGACATGCTTTTCTCCGCGGCGCGCCGCCAACAGAGCGGCCTCATTCACGACATTCGCCAAATCAGCTCCGACAAAACCGGGAGTTCGCGCGGCGATAATCTTCAAGTCCACATCCGGGGCAATTTTCTTTCCTCGAGCATGCACCCTTAAAATCCCCTCACGCCCTCCGATGTCCGGGCGGTCGCAGACAATTTGCCTGTCGAAACGCCCCGGCCGGAGCAAGGCCAAATCGAGGATCTCCGGGCGGTTCGTCGCGGACATGAGAATCACACCGGCATTCGGATCAAATCCGTCCATCTCCACGAGGAGTTGGTTCAAAGTCTGCTCGCGTTCGTCGTGGCCGCCCCACGGATTCATGCCGCGCGATTTTCCCAGCGCATCGAGCTCATCAATAAAGACAATGCATGGAGCTTTGGACGAGGCTTGCTGGAAAAGATCGCGCACTCGCGCCGCCCCGACTCCCACAAACATCTCCACGAAATCAGAGCCCGACAGCGAGAAGAAAGGCACCTTCGCTTCTCCGGCGACGGCTCGAGCCAGAAGTGTTTTCCCTGTGCCCGGAGGTCCCACCAAGAGCACACCCTTCGGAATGGTGCCTCCAAGCGACTTGAATTTCTGCGGAGTTTTCAAGAACTCGACAACCTCGCGCAGCTCTTCAACGGCCTCGTCCAAGCCCGCCACATCCTGAAAGGTCACCTTCGTCGCGCTCTCGACATAGACTTTGGCTTTCGATTTGCCAATGGACATAATGCCGCCTTGTGAGCCCATGCGCCGCAAGATGAAGCTCCAAAACAGAAAGAAGACGCCCAGCGGAATAAGCCAGATGAGAAGTCCCTTCATCCATTGGCTTTCGATTTTGCCCTCGAAGAGGATGCCTTTTTCCTGCATCTCCTTGACCAAATCCGTGTCTTCCACGCGGATGGTCTCGAACGCTACGGCCTGCGTGGAATCGGTCCAGCTCTTGGCTTCCCCGACAATCTTCTCCTGCTGAACCGATACGCGCTTGATTCTGCCATCGGCCAACCACTGCTTGAAATCCGAATAGGGAATGGTCGTGACGGATGGCTTCCCCATGAAATTCAAAACAACAAATAGCGCCAGCAAAGCAATGACAAGATACCAAATCGAGAGTCTCATGGGGCGACTTGGAGGTCGCCCCAAAGGAGAGAGCTTCTTTTCGTCTTTTTTTGCCATAGACAGAAGATTCGGCTTAAGTCAAAAACTCAGAAATCAACACCACGCAACGCAGGAATACCTCGCTGGAAAGCGTGCTTGATTTCGGTCATCTCCGTTACGGTGTCGGCGCGCTCGATTATCTCCGGAGGCGCTCCGCGGCCAGTCAGAATGAGCGTTACTTCATGAGGCCGCGCGTCAAGTAATTCCAGAACATCTGAAAGAGGAATTAGGTGCAGTTTCAGCGCGACGAGAATCTCATCCAAAACGACCAGGCGATACGCGCCGCTGACGATCTTCTCTCGTGCGAAGGCCAATGCTTTTGTGGCCGCTTCAATATGCTCTTGGCGAGGAAGCTGGTCATTCATTATGCCCACAAAACCGCGACCCAGCGAAACAATCTCGGCTTCGGGGGCCAACCGCGCGAGGGCCGCCTGTTCTCCGCTGACTCCTTTTTCTTTGATGAACTGCACGATGAGACAGCGATGCTCGTAGCCCACGGCCCGAAGAACCGTTCCCAAAGCCGCGGTCGTCTTCCCTTTGCCGTTGCCTGTGTTCACCAACACCAGCCCCCGAACACCTGAGAGAGCTTCTTTCATCGAAGTGTCAGCTCAATCGGATTTCTTGCCAGAAGGCTTGCTTTCCTCTTCGTGGACGAGGCGAGAAATCGTTCGATAAATCGCTTCGTATTCCTCGCAGATCTTCTCAATCGAAGGGTGGATCCCCAAACCCGGCACCGATATCCGTGCAATCAGAATATCCGTGGCCATCCGTTCGATACTGCATTCGCAGCAGCATTCTTCTTCCATGGCATTCCTCCAATTCTTGTGACTATCCGAAGTCTCCCTCCGTTTACGGGGGGACGGAAGGGGGGTAGCATCACCGGGCGCATCTGGAGATACGCCTCGGCGAGATTGTTCCACAAAGAACGGTGCTAATACGCCTTAGCAAAGACAACGCGCTGAGACGATGGTTTTCCAGTCAGGATGCACTTGCCCATCTCGCGCTGCCCATCCAGTGGAATCACGCGCAAGGTCGCCTTCGTCTCCTCTTGAACGCGCTCCTCATCTTCCCGGTTTCCGGCCCAATGACACAGCGCAAAACCAGAGTCTTCCTCCATCGCACGGCGCAGTTCATCGTAAGTCTCCACGGGGGCGGTATGTTTGGTGAGCAGAGTATTTGCGCGCTGAAAAAGCTCGCTTTGAACTGCATCGAGTACTTTTGGGATTTCCTGAACCGCTTGCGCAAGCGAAACGCTCCGCTTCTCCCGATTATGACGCATGACAAGAACCACCTGACCCTTGGCGACATCCTTGGGTCCTACTTCCAGCCGTAGTGGATGCCCCATCAGTTCGCATTCGGCGAATTTGAAACCGGGAGTCATTTGGTCTCGATCATCGAGCCGGTAACCGATTCCCCGATTTTTCAAATCCGCGAGCAGGGGTTCCAGAACACCCATCACCGCGGCCTTCTGCTCAGAATTCTTGTATATCGGCACAGCGTAGACCGGCCAAGCAGCCAAACGCGGAGGAACAATGATGCCGTCATCATCGCCATGCGTCATGACCAGCGCCCCCACGAGCCGCGTCGAAACGCCCCAAGATGTGGCGTAAACATACTCCAGTTCATTGCGCTCATTCTGGAAGGTTACATCGAAAGCCTTGGCAAAATTCTGACCCAGATAATGCGAAGTCCCTGCCTGCAATGCTTTCTTATCTTGCATCATCGCTTCAATGCAGTAAGTGTCCACCGCCCCGGGGAACTTCTGACCTTCCGATTTCAGTCCGGCAATCACCGGCATCGCCATGTATTCTTCCGCGAAGGTGCGATACACTTCGAGCATACGCCGGGCTTCGGCTTCCGCCTCGTCCGCCGTGGCGTGCGCTGTGTGGCCTTCTTGCCAGAGGAATTCCGCCGTGCGCAAAAAAAGCCGCGTCCGCATCTCCCAACGCACGACATTCGCCCATTGGTTAATGAGAAGCGGTAAATCCCGATAGCTCTGAATCCAATTCTTATACATCGCCCAAATAATCGTTTCCGAAGTCGGTCGAATCACCAGTGGTTCATCTAACTTTCCCGTCGGCCTGAGGCGCGATTCCCCTTCGACTCTCTCCAGTCCTGAATGAGTCACCAGAGCGCATTCCAACGCAAATCCCTCCACATGCTGGGCTTCTTTCTCCAAAAAGCTCTGCGGAATGAACAGAGGGAAATACGCATTGACATGACCGGCTTCTTTGAACATCTTGTCCAAAGCCTGCTGCATCTTCTCCCAAATCGCATAGCCGTTCGGGCGAATGACCATGCATCCTTTCACCGGCGAGTAGTCCGCTAACTTTGCCTCACGAACCACATCCACATACCATTGCGAATAGTCCTGCTCACGCGGTGTAATATTCTTCGCCATTAGTTTCTCTTCGTTCCTCCAAGCTTTCTTCAGCAAATGAACTTGACTTCAAAGCGATTTTGCCTATATTTACAATCTACCGGCCATGCAAGAATCGGCCCATTTGCCGCCAGTAACAGGAGTTCGCCGCCGTTGTGGCTCTGCAGAGCCGCAATGGCGTGCACTCCGGCACAGATTTCACCTTCAAATGAAACACGCGAAACATGAAACCTTCCGCCCCTTCAAAGAAATCCAAATCTGAACAAACACCCAAGCGCTCTCCGCGAGAGCCAGGACCTCTTCTCATCTACGGATTGCCTCTCCTGGTTGGCTTCATTTTTTTCGGTGTCGTATCGGTCATGCTGGGGAAAGACAACAACTGGGACCTAAGAAACTACCACTATTATAATCCTTATGCCTTCTTTCACGGGCGACTCGGATTTGACTATGCACCCGCTCAGCTCCAGAGTTTCCTCAATCCGGGACAGGATTTCATGTTCTATTTTCTTATCACCCACTTCAAACCCGT
Source organism: Candidatus Puniceispirillum sp. (assembly GCA_020724065.1). Lineage (GTDB taxonomy): Bacteria > Electryoneota > RPQS01 > RPQS01 > DYHQ01 > DYHQ01. Next base: position 5,368 of record DYHQ01000075.1, read on the forward strand.
CGCAGCCGGATTTCTTATGGGAGGAATTCACGGCCTCGGTTTCGGGCTTATCTTCGCGATTGCCTACAGTCTTCTCTCTGCAAAAGCCTTCAAAGTAAGGCTTGGATCATCTCTTCTATGTGCGGCGGCGGGCGTTTATGGGCCAGTTTTTGTCTGTGAGCTGGGCGCCTCTGAAAATGACACTTTAATCAGTCTGTTTGTCCTCGCGGCAATCCTGATGCTGGTTCGAAACCTCACCTTGCATGATACATTATCTTCGCCGAAAGGCCGCGTCGCATTGATTGTCGCGGGCGGCTTGCTGGGTTTCGCTGTGGGCTTGAAACTGACCGTCACCATCTACGCCATTGGAACCGCTTTTGCCCTGCTATTTGCCGCGAAGAACTGGCCGGACCGGCTTATTTCTGTGGGTATTTGGGGTCTCGCGTTCCTTGTCGGCTTCGCCATTACCGCAGGACGCTGGATGGCCACTCTATGGTCGGCCTACGGCAACCCTCTATTTCCTTTCTATAATCATATTTTCCAGTCTCCCTATTTCGAAGCGGTCGAGCTGGTGGACAAACGCTACATGCCTCAAACGCTGTTTCAGGCGTTGACCTATCCTTTCAATTTCTTCACGCGGACGCGCTTCACCTATTTGTCTTACGATTTTCGGGACAGCCGCTATGCTGTGACTTATGTTGTTGCGATTCTGTTTCTGCTCTCTCTTTTGGCCCGCCGGATTTTCGCATCAAAACCCGACAAACGAGACAAAAAAAGAAATGAGAAAAGCTCTCCAAAGCGCCTTCCGCTGAGCCGCAGCGAGAAATTTCTTCTCATCTTCTTTCTTGTCTCCTACATCGTTTGGCAAGTTCAATTCTCCATCATTCGATACACGGCGCCGCTCGAAGCACTGGCCCCGATGGTCATCCTGATTCTCGCGCTACATATCTTCCCAAAAAGCAAGGCTCAATCTGTTTCCGCCGGAGCCGTGCTTACCCTCGGTTTGGCAGCGCTTCTTATTGTTCCGACCGTAAAACCGGTTTATCACGAACGCCTTCCTTGGTCTTCGACATTCTTCGAAGTCAGCACACCTCGGCTCGACGATCCTGCCCACACCATCGTCATCATTGCGAGGGATCGGCCGTGGGGGTACTTGATTCCTTCGTTTCAACCGGAGGTACGTTTTGTGAGTGTTCGCAGCAATCTCACCGCGCCGGACCGTCCGACTCGCCTCCAATCGGACGTCCGCGCGCTACTCCAAAGCCATCGAGGGCCCATCTATCTTCTGTCCCGACGAGAGTTTGTACGGGAAGATGCGGAAACGCTCAAAGCCTATCAGCTATCGCTCAAGAGCCTCGAGGGTCGCTCCATCAAATCGAAACATGAGAAGGACGGGCTTGGGCTGTGGCCAGTGACCCACATTGAAGGGTAATCTTCGTCTATTCTCTCGCGCTCAGGCATCACCGTCTATACCTTCGCGAAGCGGTATTTGAGCAGCGTCCGAATCGCGATGAGACCGTCTCGGAATTTGATTTTCTTTCCTTCCCCAACCTTCCGCGGAGAATACTTGATGGGAAGTTCAACAATCTTTATCTTCCGGCGGAGGACCTTTGCCGTCACTTCCGGGCAGAATTCAAACCCTGTGCAAGTCAGGGGGATGGATTTCAACACATCCGCTCGAAACATCTTGTAACAGGTCGGTTCATCGGTAATTCGCGCGCCGTATAGCACGGTCGTCAGAGCCGAAAGCAACAATCCCCCCAAATAAAAAGACCACGAAGACTTGCCTTTGTTCTTCCCGAGAGTGCGCGAACCATAGACCACCTGAGCCGTTCCCTTCGCAATTGGCTCCACCATCGCCAGCCAATCCATCGGGTCATATTCCAAATCCGCATCCTGAATCACCACAATATCACCCGCCGCTTCAGGGATCGCAGTCCGGATTGCCGAGCCTTTCCCCATGTTTTTGGCGTGGAAGACTACTTTCTCGTTCTCTGCCGTCACATTCTGCTCAAGCCACTCCCGGCTTCCGTCAGTTGAACCGTCATCCACGATAATCAATTCCTTAGCCAAAGGCACGCGGCGGACACGCTCAAGAATAATCGGCAGATTCTCGCGTTCATTGAAAACCGGTATGAGGACGCTGAGTTTCATTGAGCCTCTTGCGAGTGCAGCACACTCTCCATCGCGGCAAGACAGTCCGCGGTCAAAGATGTATCGCTTCTCCCAAAGCCGCCGCGGTCGCTTCCATCACGGCTTCGCTCAGAGTGGGATGGGGATGTAAGCTTCGCAGAATATCCTTGCCGGTCATCTGATGCGTGCGCGCCAGTGTCAGTTCGGCGATGAGTTCCGTTACCCCAGAGCCAATCAGATGTGCACCGAGCAAGCGGCCGTTCTGTGCGTCATAGATAACCTTCACAAATCCCTCAATATCGCCCGCCGCCCGCGCTTTTCCCGAAGCAACGAAAGGAAATTTTCCAGTTCTTGTCTCGATACCCTTTTCTCGGCACATCTTCTCCGTCCAGCCGACTGAAGCGACTTGAGGCTGAGAGTAAGTGCATGCGGGAATACTCTCGTAATCTATGGGTGCGGGCATGAGACCCGCGATTTCTTCAATGCAGCATATCGCCTCGCGCGAGGCCACATGGGCCAAAAGCGGAGGCCCAATCACATCACCGATCGCCCAAATTCCCGGCACATTCGTCTGACATTTCTCATTGACAACGACAAATCCTCTCTCCAGTTTCACACCCAAACCTTCAAGGCCTAAGCCCTCCGTGTTGCCGCCAATGCCAATCGCCACGAGCGCCATGTCCCCATGAAGCGCTATTTCTTCTTTCGACCCCTGGGCAATAATGGTCACGCCGGTGTCAGTTTTCTGAACTGATTTCACCGGGGCACTTGTGTGAATCTCGATGCCAAGCTTTGAAAGGGACTTTGCGAGAGCGTCTGCGATTTCCGCGTCTTCGAGTGGCAAGACCTGTTCGAGCATCTCAAGCAGCGTCACCTTGGTTCCCAGAGCGGCATAGAAGAAAGCGAATTCAACTCCAATGGCCCCTGCCCCAATCACGACCAGGCTTTCCGGCTGCGCTCCGAGACTGATGGCTTCCTTGTAGGTGATGATACGCTCACCGTCGAACTCCACTCCCGGCAAGCTCTTGGGGTGGCCTCCCGTCGCAACAACGATATGCCGTGCCCGAAGTCGCTCTTTCACCTCATAGGAGCCCTTGCCCACGACCTCAATCTCATTGGGCGCAACCAATCGTCCTTTCCCTTCGATTTTTTCTACGCCATTCGTCTTAATGAGGTATTCCACGCCCATCGAGCTTCGGTCGGCCACCTGCCGGCTGCGAGCGATGATGCGGCTGAAGTTAAGACCTTTGACTTCCGCCTCGATGCCAAACTGCCGGAGTCGGCGCATCTCGAGATGCAGTTCAGCCGATTTCAAAAGTGCTTTGGCCGGAATGCAACCCCAATTTAGGCAGACCCCGCCGAGCCGCTCAGACTCTACGATAGCCGTCTTGAATTTCAGTTGAGCCGCTCGAATTGCCGCAACATAGCCGGCTGGCCCTCCCCCTAAGATGACCAAATCGAATTCACGAGGACCCACCAGCGCCCTCCGACTCCAAGAACCGTTCCGCATCAATTGCTGCCATGCACCCGAATCCCGCCGCGGTGACCGCTTGTCTGTAGCGCTTGTCCAGAACATCCCCAGCCACAAACACACCGGGAATACTGGTGAGTGAGGTTCCCTGCTTCACCTGCAAATACCCAATTTCATCGGTCGGGAGAACATCGCGGAAAGCTTTCGTGTTCGGCTCATGGCCAATGGCCAAGAAGAGTCCATCGCACGCGAAATTATATTCCTTGCTTGTCTTGACATCTTTCAATCGCACGCCCGTCACCTTCTGCCATTGTCCGTCATGCAGCACTTGGACGACGACGGTATTCCACTTCACCTCGATCTTTGGGTTCGTCAGCACCTTCTGTTGCATGATTTTCGACGCGCGGAAGGCGTCTCGCCGGTGAACCAGAGTCACCTTTCGCGCGAACCGCGTCAGAAAAGTCGCCTCCTCCATCGCCGTATCCCCACCGCCCACGACGACGACATCTTTGTCGCGGAAGAAAAACCCATCGCAAGTGGCGCACGCCGAAACGCCTTTTCCCATGAGCCGCGTCTCGGATTCCAATCCCAACCACTTCGCCGCGGCTCCAGAGGCGACGATAAGGGTGTGAGTTCGCAGTTGCGTTCCGTCGCTGAGCACGATGGCAAAGGGTCGCCGCGCCAAATCCACTTGAGCCACTTCATCCGAGACAAACGAAGCGCCAAATTTCTCGGCTTGCTGGCGAAACAGAGCCATGAGCTCAGGCCCTTGAATCCCATCCGGAAACCCAGGGTAGTTTTCGACATCGGTGGTGATCATGAGTTGGCCGCCGGGTTGCATGCCTTCAATCACAATTGGCGCGAGATTCGCCCGGGCCGCATAGATGGCGGCGGTAAGTCCTGCCGGCCCCGAACCGACGATAATGACATTATGAACGGTCTCTTGCATGATTCCTTTATGTTGATTTCGTTCGATTCGCTTCCTGAAGAAGATGCCTCAATCCCATTGGAATATACCAAAACTCCACCCAAAAGGCAAACCGATATACAGCCAAATGGGAAAACCCACTCAAGAGTTTGAGTGGGCTTCTTGCGTCCGTGTCCCGAAGGATCGTCTTGAGCCAGAGCTGTGCGAGTTGGAATGTCTTGCGCTCTCTAATTCACAATTCTTATGGAGCTCTTTGTTCCTGCCATGTCGAGCACGAATCGAAATTCGGATGCATGCAGCCGCCGTGACAGTGTGGGGAGAGTGTCCGCTCGATAACATGGATGATATTGCTCCATGACATTCACATCCACTGGCCCGGGTATCGCCTCTTCAAGAAAGGCAAACACCTTTTCGCTGCCTGCCAAGCCTTCGGGCAAGACGAGATGCCGGATGAGCAGCCCGCGTTTTGCAACGCCATACTCATCGCGCACTAAAGGCCCCACTTGCCGATACATCTCGCATATCGCCGCCTGATTGTGGTGCGGATAGTCTTCGATTCCCGAAAGCTTCAAAGCCGTTTCGGCATCGCCATACTTCATATCGGGCATGTAGATGTCCACAATCCCGTCCAAGAGCCTCAGCACTTCGAGCGAGTCATATCCGCCGGAGTTATAGACGAGCGGAATGTTCAGTCCATTCTGGTAGGCGAGCCGCAATGCCTCTGCAAGCATCGGAACCACATGCGTAGGCGAAACCCAATTGATATTATGCGCGCCTGACTCTTGAAGATTCGCCATCGCTTGCGCAACTCCAGAGATGGAGATTACCTCTCCTTCCCGCGCCTGGCTAATCGTCCAATTCTGGCAGAAAATGCAGTGGAGGTTGCAGCCGGATAAGAAAATCGTCCCCGAACCATAGTATCCCGAAATCGGAAATTCTTCGCCATGATGCAATCCCACCGATGAGACAATGAGCTCATCCCCAATGCCGCACTCGCCGACTTCGCCCGCCTTCCGCCTTGCCACGCACTGCCTCGGACACAGGCAGCATGGGTCCAGCAAATCATGGAGCGCGGGAAGTCTTTCCGTCAGGAGATCTATCTTTCGTCCTGCGTTGAGCAATTTCCTCGTCGCTGTGGGCACCAATTTTTCGCCGAGGCGGATCCTAATCTAAATCGCCGAGGCAGATCCCCTGATATGCCCGGAATGTCAGGTTATTCCACCGCCGTCACATAATAGAAATACGGCGACGG
>DYHQ01000076.1 GCA_020724065.1 Candidatus Puniceispirillum sp.
GGCACTGTCTCGAAGGTTAGCGCGCCGATTCGGTCAAGCACGGTCGGCACAAGAGTCGCTTCAAGCCGCTCGGGATATCCCAAAGCGTACAGGATAGGCAAACGCATATCCGGCCTTGACAGTTGCGCCTTGAAAGAGCCATCGCAAAACTCAACGAGCGAGTGAACCACGGACTGACGATGCACAATTACCTTTATTTGCTCCGGTGCCACGGCGAACAGACGCTGAGCCTCGATGACTTCCAAACCTTTGTTCATCAAAGTAGCCGAGTCAATCGTGATTTTCGGCCCCATGCGCCAAGTCGGATGAGCCAATGCCGTCTCAGGAGAAACCCTCTCCAAATCCTCTATGGGAACATCGAGGACAGGTCCGCCTGAAGTCGTGAGCCAAATCGTGCGCACACTCCCGGCAGCTTCACCCTGCAGACATTGCCAGATAGCGCTGTGCTCCGAGTCAATGGGGAGAATATCTACTTGTCGTTTTCGCGCCGCTGCAAGAATCAAAGGCCCTGCTGCGACCAGTGTCTCCTTGTTGGCAATCGCAACACTGTGACCAGCTTCAATGGCAGCGAATGTGGCCCGAATGCCTGCAGAGCCAACAATGGCGTTGACGACGCGGTCTGCTCCTCCCAAGCTGGCCAATTGGCAGAGTCCCTCTTCTCCTCCAAATACCTTGACTCCTGAGCCAAAAAGTGCCGACTTTCCTTCCTGGAACGCCGTTGGATCCGATACAGCTACCTCTTCCGGTTTGAACTCTCGAGCAAGAGAAACCAAATCAGAAATTCGCCGATGAGTCGAAAGCCCGCAGATCTTGAATTTGCCCGCGAGCGTCCGCACGATGTCCAGCGTGCTTTTTCCGATGGAGCCGGTCGCACCAAGTACAACAAGTCGCTTTTCACTCATGGATGCATCCACGACGCTGTCAGAGTCAAACAGCTAAAAATTTGACACTGTCGAAAATTCTTCTTGAAAGGCCTGCGCCATTTCCTGTCGAAGTCGGGTCATGTCAACCGGATGACCCAACTCCTCCGTCACAGATGTCGAAGCAGCCCAAAGCCGCCGCAACAAATCCTGACGAACTTGCACCGACGGAAGCGCCAAACAATCAACAAGCCGAAGATGAGCTGGTCCGCATAGAATGGAGCCATGTTGAAGCAAAGCGCCGTTTAGCAAGCGCTGTGCACTACCCACAATCTTCTTCCCTCGAACGCAGACTTCCCATCGCGAGGTTCTAACAAAACACGAAGTCCTATCGGGCAGATTCTCCGACGGATGACCTCGCGGGACAAGTTCCGCTGCGATTCCGAGAGCACAAAGCCCTTGAGTGAGGGCTTGTCCTGTATGTTGCAGAGCTGATCGAGCTCTCTGGAATGGATGGTCTGGCGGCAGAATCAGACAATAAGTCAACTCCTCACTGTGAAGAACCGCCGCACCCCCCGTTGGCCTACGAACCCATGGAATTCCTTCGGGGCGCATTGCTTCATGCTCCAGAATCTCCGCAGATTGGTGAAATCCAAGCGACACCGTGGGACAGTCCCACTCATAGAATCGCAGCAGAGCACCCTGTTCACCCCCCGCTGCCTGTGCGAGAAGCGCGGTATCAGTGGCCATCAAAATATCCCCGGCTTGAGCCGGTTCCTGTCGAATTTCAAACTGACGATGCTCCAACGAGCCTCGCATCAAAGAAGGACTCATACGCTCACAAGTCATCGGCTTCCATTGGTTCGGAACGAGTCCGTCGAGGTCCGGCGATGATTCCGCGCTTGCTTTCTCGAATGAATGCGATGGTATGGGCGACTTCGGGCGTTTGCATGCATTCTTCTTCGATTCTCTCCAGAGCTTGCAACACATTGAGTGCGCTGCGATAGAGAATTCGATACGCTTGCTGCAGGGCTCGGCGGGTTTCAGCAGAGAATCCGCGACGGCGAAGGCCAACGGAATTCAGCCCGCTGAAGATCAGCGGTTCACCTCCGGCCAAAATATAGGGTGGCACATCCTTAGGCACGCGAAAACCTCCGCCAATCATCGAATGACAACCGATTCGCACAAATTGATGAATCGGCACGACACCGCCGACAATAGCGAAATCCTCAATGGTCACATGACCCGCCATATTCACCGCATTGGCCAAAATGATGTTGTCTCCCAGAACGCAGTCATGAGCCACATGGGCATAAGCCATCAAGAAACAATTCTTGCCCACTCGAGTCTGACCGTTCTCGCCGGTGCCACGACTCAGAACACAGAACTCGCGGATGTCGGTTCCATCGCCAATGTGCAAGGTGCTCTTTTCGTTCCTGAATTTAAGATCCTGCGGACGGGAACCCAATGCGGCTCCATGCCCGACACTGACTTTCTCTCCCAAGCGTGTGCCCGATTGAATGCGGGAGCAACTGCCGATGCGACACCCCGACCCAACAACCACATCGTCCTCAATAATCGCGCAAGCTTCAATCGCCGCATCATCGGCGATCACAGCCTTTGGACTTACAATCGCTGTTGGGTGGATTACAGCCATGCCATTCGACTCATTTCCTTAGGAAGTCTGTTGACGGTCAACCACCACGGCAGACATATCGGCCTCGGCCACGATGACATCTTCAACACGAGCTTCTCCGCGCATTTTGCATATCCCGCGGCGGAACATCTGCAGCTCGACCGTGAAATAGATTTGGTCCCCCGGGTGAACCGGCTTGCGAAATCGCACATTGTCCAAACCGGTGAAATAAACCACCTTGCTCTCCGGATTCTCGACGGAATTGAGAAGCAAAACTCCGCCGGTTTGCCCCATCGCTTCAATGAGCAGGACACCCGGCATAATGGAGTGACCCGGAAAATGCCCATCGAAGAACGGCTCGTTTCGTGTGACATTCTTGAGACCGATCACCTTTTCTCCGGGCGTCAATTCGAGAATCCTGTCCACCAGAAGCATCGGATAACGATGCGGCAGCAGACGCTCTATCGCCTGGGAATCGAAAACATATCCTGTTCCCAACCGGCTGCCGTATTTGCGAGTGATGAGAGTCGTATCGTATTCCTTGCGCAACCGACGCGCAAGCTCAATATGTGCCGCATGACCCGCCCGAGCCGCAAGGACATGCCCTCGAAGAGGCAACCCGACCAGTGCCAGGTCCCCGATAAGGTCCACCACTTTGTGGCGCGCGGGCTCATTGGGAAACCGGAGCGGGCGATTCCCCAGAGTCTCCTCGCCCAGCACGAGGTCACTTTCCTGCAACTGAAACAGCTCCGCCAAATGCATCAGGTCCGACGGTTTCGGCTTCTGATCAAGGAAGACCACTGCGTTATCGAGGTTTCCTCCCTGAGCGAGTCCTTGCGCTCTCAAATGCTCCGCTTCCGAGATTCGACAGAAGGTGCGAGCGGGGGCAAATTCAGGCACGAACTCTTCCATCGAATACAAGGAGGTGTATTGCGTTCCCAACGCTTTGCTGGGATAGTCAATCATATAGGTTACGCGAAACTCGCTCGAGGGAACGATAACAAGGTCTACCCCTTGTTCCTCGTTGTGATAGATGATTGTCTTTTGAACGGCGAGATATTCGCGAGGCGCATCCTGCTCAACAAGCCCGGAATCCTGCAGTGCCTCCACGAATCCGTTCGCGCTTCCGTCCAGCGCGGGGGGTTCATCACCGCTGATTTCGATCGTCAAGTTGTCAATTCCCAAACCAGCGATTGCAGCCAGGACATGTTCAACCGTGTGCACTTGATAGTTCGCATGACCCAGTGTCGTGCCGCGAGCCACACTGACTACCGCACTGACCAAAGCGGGGATCACAGGTTTTTCCGGCAGGTCGGTGCGCACGAAACAGATGCCCGCGCCTATCTCAGCCGGATGGAAGGTCACTCTCACGGAGTGTCCCGTGTGCAGCCCGATACCGCTCAGAGTGACGGGTCTTGCGATCGTTTTTTGTTTCGTATCCATTAGGATTTTTTCTCAGATGAAGTCATGATCTGTTTTAGCTGCGCTTCCAGAGCGCGTACGCGCCGGAACAGCTCAGGCAAGCGCGTGATGCACGCCTCGATGCGGCGCCAGAGGCCATGAGGCCGAGCGGGAGACCCCGCAACAACACCGCAGTCAGGAATGTTGTGACCTACGCCGGCCTGAGCCGCCACTTGAGCTCCGTCACCGATCGAGATGTGTCCCACGAAACCCACTTGTCCGGCGATGCGCACTCCCCGACCGATTCGGGTGCTCCCTGAAATTCCTGTTTGGGCGGCAATGACGCTGTTCTCACCAATAACGACATTGTGCGCCACCTGAACGAGGTTGTCCAATTTCGTTCCCGCACGAATTCGAGTCTCCCCCAGTGTGGCGCGGTCAATCGTCGTGTTCGCACCGATTTCAACCTCATCCTCGATGACCACTGTTCCGACTTGAGGAATCTTTCGATACTCGCCCGTATCGGGCACAAACCCAAATCCGTCGGCTCCAATAACCACTCCGGGTTGAATAATCACGCGATTGCCAATATGCACACGCTCACGGATGGTAGTGTTCGGATAGATCAAGCAATCGTCTCCGATGCGGCACTCCGGGCCAACAACAACATGAGGATAAAGAACCGTCCTTGCTCCGATACGGGTCCCTCGACCGACAAAACAAAATGCCCCAATGGATACATCGGAACTCAGCTCAACCTCGGGCTCGAGAGTCGCCGTCGGATGAACGCCCTTCACCCAAGGCTCCCGCGAGAAGAAATGCTCCAGCAGCACCAAGAAGGCCATATAGGGATTTTCCACCTCGATGAGAGTCGGCCCGACCGCTGGAGTTCCGGGCGAGACCAAAACCGCGCCTGCCTTCGACTGCGCAAGATATTGCGCATAGCGGGGATTCGCCAGAAAGGTCACTTCATTGGGGCTGGCGGATTCAATCTTGCCTAATCCTTCAATAATCTGGCTCTCATCGCCAATGACTTTCCCGCCGACGAGAGTCGCCAGTTCAGCCACCGTAAGCTGAATGGACACGGTTTACTCCTTCTTCAGAAGTTCCAGCACCCGCTCCGTCACATCATATTCGGCCTTGGCATGCACCACATTCCCCTGCGATGCGTCGAAAATGAAGTCGTAGCCGTCTTCATCTCCAACTTTGGATATGGCGGCGTTGACCTTCTCTACGACGGGGCGTGTCAGCTCGAGGTTTCGCTGAAAGAGTTTTCCTTCTTGGCCCCAGATTTCCTGCTGGAACTGCTGGAATTTGAGATACAGAGCCTGCAACTCCTGAAGCTTCTCGGACTTCTTCTCGTCCGAAAGCAGCAAGGACTGTTGTTCCATATCGGACTCCATGTCCGCGATCTGCTGCCGCATACTCCCTGCCTGAGTCTCCCATTCCTTGTTCTCTTCGGCCAGTTTCTTCTGAGCCTCTTTGGACTCCTCAAACTCGGCGAGGATACGCTCGGAGTCAATATATCCGATTCGCAGTTCACGCGCATCCAGAGGCGAAATCACGCCAAGCGACACTAAAGGAATAATGAAGGCCAACAAATATCGCTTCATCTTGCACTCCATTTGGCTATGTTAGAATTTCTCTCATTCACGACTTACTCAACTTGAAAGATGGAAGTGCTCCCGTCCCTGGCACAAGCAAGGCAAACTCGGGGACGAACCCCTTTTGTCCCTCTACTGAAGTCGGGGGACGCGTGATCGTTCTCCCTCTACTTCCGTAGGGGAAGTCAAAACGGGTTTCTTCTTGCCGAATCTAATCGGCTCCAAGAGACGATGATTTGACGATTCGCCATCGCCATTCGTCCCTGATTCTCCCACAATATTTTTGCGACGGGCTCCAGTGCGGAACAAGAAGAGTCAGCCTCTCCCAAAACGGCGCTAAAAGCTGCGGCCGAACTGAAAATGGGGCTCCCAGTTCGTGGTGCGCAGGCCACGACTATCCTCGTAATCGAGTCCAAGGCCGTAGTCAAGACCGATCATTCCGACAAAGGGCATGAAGAGTCGAATGCCGAGGCCGACCGAACGCTTCAAATCGGAAGGATTCGTTTCTTCGAAGCTTCGCCACACATTTCCGGCTTCGGCGAAGGTCAGCAGGAAGATCGTCGGATTCCGAAGGACAGGAAAGCGCAATTCCATGCTTTTCTTGAAAAGCGTCTTGCCTCCGACCGCATAGCCGCTCGATTGTGGACCAACCGTCCGCTCGTCATAGCCTCGAAGACTCGTCCCCAAGGATAATCCGCTTCCGCCCATAAAGAAATAATCGAAGTACGGAATATTGTGCGGATTTCGCGTGAGGCCGTCCAGCACTCCCGCCTCGAGGAGAGATACGAAAACAAATCCCGCCGGAAGAGGCAAGTACCATTGCGAGGAGAGATTCACCTTGGCAAATTGATCGTGACCTCCGAGAGGGCCACCGGTGAGCTCGGTTCGGAGCGCATTGACCGACCCACTTGTCGGAAACTCCGGATCATCTCGACTGTCTCGTGAGATAATCTGTGTGAGACTCGACGAAATGCGTGGCACATCTTCCTGCAAATCCCGCGGATTCGTCGCCCGAAAACTCTCGGAGAAATTCGAATATACGGTATGATCCAGCCGATAGATGTAATCGAGGCGGAAGTAGTCATCCGGCCATTTCAGACGCCGCCCCAGGCGAAGCGTGCCTCCAATAATATCCTCGTCAAATCCATAGTAGCTGCCGCCTCGATGGGTATCGAAGAATGAAGCCCCAATAAGGGTCCGGGTATCGAGCAGCCAGGGCTCCGTAAAAGAAATCGAGAAGGAGCGATAGACTTTTCCAAAATTCCAATCGAGAGAGAATTGTTGTCCGTTCCCAAGCAGATTGACATCCTGAATCCCTACCGTCCCAATAAAACCGTCCCGCTCGGAATAACCCGCGGATACCATGGCTTGCAGAGTGGATTTCTCCTCAACTTTGACATAGAGATCTACCTCGCTGTCCGACACAGGAATGATATCCGGCACAATGTTCGAGAAATAGTTGAGAATCGTCACTTCACGAATCGAGCGGCGCAACCGCGAGACATCAAAGGTTTCTCCCGGGAAAAGGACGAATTCACGGCGGACAACTTTCTCTTTGGTTTTCGTATTCCCCTCGATATAGATGCGGTGGACTTTGAACTCATTGCCTTCATCGACAGAGAGATGCACATCCACAGTGTCCAGGCCGCGAGGCGTCTCGGCGGGCGCGAGATTCGCATAGATGTAGCCACGGTCATAGTACATCGCTCCGATATCCTGCAAACCCTGCTGGAATTTCTTGTCGTTGTAGCGCTCGCCGCTGCCGACTTGGAGTTTTTCCGCCAGAACTTCCTGCGTGAACAACCTATTACCCGACCACGTGATGTCCCCATAATGGTAGATCGCACCTTCTTGAACAGCGATGGTGATGATCATCCGCCGTCGGTCTTCGGAATAGCTGATGCTGTCAGACACGACTTCGAAATCGCGATAGCCCGCCGCCCGATAGTATTCAGCCGGAGCCTTCAAATCCTCACGGAATTCCTCTTCGTTGTATTCACCGGAACGGAAAAAAGTCTTGCGCTTCGTCTTCTTCAACAGCTTGCGCAAGGCCTTGTCCGACAACGCCGTGTTCCCGACGAAATCAATCCGCTTGATCTTGACCTTCTTCCCTTCGTCTATGGAAATCTTGACGACTTGCCGTCCCGTGGTGGTTGATGTGTAGGTTTCCGATTGGACTGTCGCCAGTAGAAATCCTTTCGTGGCATATTTCGCCTTCAAGCGGCCGGTCAATCGCACAATATCTCGCGGATGCAGAACCTGTCCGGGAGTCAGCCCGACGGCCTCGTCGAGGTCCTCTTTCTTCAGTTTGCGATTTCCTGCTATCTCCACTTTCTCCAGACGCGGATATTCGGCCACACGGATGACCAGGTAGATACCCTCAGCCACTTCGCGGTCTTCCAGAATTTGGATGTCCGAGAATAGATCCAGAAGCCAAAGCTGACGAATCGCACTTTGAATATCATCGCCTGTAATCTCTTTGCCGACCGCAAGCCCCGAATAGGCTCGAATAAGCCCGGCGTCCGTGGTTTCATTCCCCTCAATCGAAATTCCAAGGACGCGCAGCTTGGGCACGGTCACAGCGCTCGAGGAAATCACACAAACCAACAGACAAAGAAGGAGTGCGGGATAGAGCAGCTTCATGGTAGCCGATTCCGGAATTCAGTTATGACGAGTAGGCTCAAGGATTCTCCTAAGGCTCGACGGCGAATGAATATCTGAGAGACACCGACTCGTCCCGTTTTCGCTCCAGATTGTCGTATTCCACCGAAAGGTCCACAACCAAGTCCTGGGAAATAGGACGCATGCGATATTCCATAGTCCACAGATGAACGAAGCCCAAACGCTTCCCTGCCAAACCGATTTCCTCTCCTTCGATGAGTTCTCCGGTGTACGAGAAAAACAGGTCTCGCATCAGGAACTTTCCCGCCGTGAGCTGCGACCCGGTGAAGTAGCGCGCACCAAATGATTGCGAGATAGTGTCGGCGGGCGCGCCATTGGCACTCCGCCGAACCCCGTATTGACTCTGGAGAGTCGGCACAACGGACAAGACATCCAATCCTGTCCACCGCTCCAGATGGCGCTCGACAGGTCGAAGAAATCGTGAGCGGAAAGCCCGCTCCACAATGGCTCCCCCAACGCGCCAGGCTTGGTTTCCAATGTCATCTACTGAATAACCCAGCAACGAGAGAACTTCTTCAGGGCTGGACTCTACCTCACCTTCCAAAATGACCGATAAGTCATCCAATCGGCCTTGTCGCGCGCGTGTGTTGGTTTCTCGGTCAATGACATAGAGAGTCAAATAGACCGGCACCTGCCTCCCCAGGCTATCTTGTCCCATCGTCTCGGCCCGACCGCTCATCACGGGTCGAGGATCCGAAGCATCAAATTCGGCCAGGATTTCATCAATGCGAAAGGTTTGATCTAAGTAGTCCACTCGTCCCCGCATTGAAGTAACTTGTCCCTCACCATGAAAACTCTTCTCATCAATGATACCTGCCAGGAGTATGCCTTGCTTGGACGGACTGACTTCGGCGTCCACCTCGAGTCGGTCAACGAGGTCAGCAAAATTTCGCCACACCGGCGAGTCCCGCCAACTGGCAAAGAGTTCGGAATCTTTCAGACCGGTAAATTCAGCGTAGTAGTGGTTCCCTTCTTCGGGAATGACACGCAAATCCCACCGAGCTTGCTTCAGTTTTCGCAGAAGCCAACGCGTGAACTTGGTGGTTCTGCCCGTCCCTTCGATAAAAGGATAGGTCACGGTCGCATTGCGAAACGCGACATCTCCTTGGATGACCAAATGGTCATCCTCTTGCGACAGAGTCACCGCCCTTCCTCCCGGGGGTCCGAAGGTGAAGTAACCCTCCCAATCCGGCGCCATAAATCCGGGAAACCGCAAGGGCATACCATTTTCGCCGCTCGTAATCTCAAGAATCCCCAAATCCACCGCAGGACTCTCGATGCAAATGGGTTTCAGCTCACTCATGCTCATTGCGCTCGCATCTCTGATACTTCGGATCGTCAATGAGTGAGAGTTGCTGCGGAATCGTATCTCGCCATAATCCAAGACTCCGGTTGGCGAAAGACGGACATTCACATCAGCGCGGACCGGCGTCGGAGCCAAATCGGCGAAAGTGAAGGCGGCATCATTCAGCGAGAGTTCCGCTCCAAGAAAACGAGGTTTGTCCCAAGTGCCCCCGATTCCGACTTCCAGAGTTCCTTTCCCTTCCTGGGTATGGAAATCTCTTGCGAGTGCATCCACGATGCAAAGGAATTCCCCGTAGCCGGTGATCTCTCCGGCAAGTTGCCCTCCCGGAACAGGGTTCGTTATCAGATGGCCTTCGAGATAGTAGCGTCCAAAGCTTTCCACTCGCGCATTCGCAATTCGAATTTGTCTCTGGCCATCATGATCAAAATCCCAAGCAACGGTCGCCATCAGCGTATCAAATGGAATATCTTTCAGGAGACGCCCGTAGCCTGCCGTCAGAGTGATGTACGCCGCAGGCGCAGACACACGACCGCTGAGAACCGCCTGCACATCCAAGGTTCCGTCCAGCCAATTGCCTTCACCTATTAACGGCTGCAAAATTTCTTGAGCCACTTGCCCGCCACTTAAGACGGCGAGATTGATAGAATCTGATTTCAAGTCCACACCGCCCGTTGCGGAGAATATGCGAGTAACATCACGCCCCAAGGCGAGGTGTTGCACATCGCAGCGGCCTCCTACTCCGGCGAGCTCGATCGTGCTCCAATACCCCTTAACGCCAAATGCCTCGCCCTCGAGAAGACTTAGATCCGCCGTCCACACGAGATTGTTCCACGGGCCGCAAGCGCGCACATGACCGGCAATAGTCCCGCGTGCCCCCGCCTTTTCCAGCAAGGGAAGATGAAGCGGAAGCC
This sequence comes from Candidatus Puniceispirillum sp., assembly GCA_020724065.1. Lineage (GTDB taxonomy): Bacteria > Electryoneota > RPQS01 > RPQS01 > DYHQ01 > DYHQ01. Next base: position 10,401 of record DYHQ01000076.1, read on the forward strand.
CGTTGACAGGAATGCCATGTACCTCCAAATCAATGTCCAGCTCGGAGCGCTGCGGCCACACTTTGCCCGTGGCTGTAGCAAAATCGGTAAATCTCCATCCGAGGATTTCCACGCTGTCGGGCGTTATCACGAGGTCAAATGTGCCAGTCGAATGCTGCATCGCCTCGATCTCCCACCCTCCCAAAAGCGCCACCGGACCGTCCGACGCACGGATATAACTTCCTCGCAACGAAGCGCCTCGAATGGGCGAGAGAGCCTCAGGAAACGCGCCGCTGTCTATCGCCGCGTCTATGATGAAGCTTCCCGAAAGACTTCCACCCTCCAAAAAAACACTGACATCATGAAACGGTTTCAATCGGTCTTGCCAAGCTTGTGCTGCGAGAGCTGCCGAGAGTTGCTCAGTATGGTGAATCTCTGCCGAAATGCCTTCGGTGACGACGGCAAAATCTATCCAAAGAGTTTTGTCAGGCGCGCCTTCATTGGCAACGAATTGCCAGCGTTTGTCCTTCAGCAGCAAAACGCCGGACAATAGAGTCGTACCCGAAGCATCGCTGACGGAGAGCGAAGCCTGTGGGTGTTTTGCTGTCCCTTCAATCTGCAAGGTAATATCGGAAGCCCGAAGATGCGAT
>DYHQ01000077.1 GCA_020724065.1 Candidatus Puniceispirillum sp.
ATTCTTGTGACATGGTTTCACATGTAGCGCCCGCCTTGGCGGGCTCCCAAAGGAATCCGTCTTGTTAGCCCAGCAAGCTGGGCGCTACGGTATTTGCCTTCGTCTCACCAGCCCAGCAAGCTGGGCGCTACGATTCACATGATTTCATCCCACGACTTCGTAATCGGCGTTCTCGACGCCGCCGGGGTCTTTCTTGCCCTGTTCGCCCGTCGTTTCGGATGCGGGTTCCGGCTCGGGTTGAGGGCCGGGCTGCGCGCGCTGCTGCTCGTAGAGCTTCGTCGAAATCGTGCTCCAAACTTGCGTTAATGCTTCGCTGCTCGAGCGGATTTCGTTTATGTCGGAACCCTTCAGCGCTGCTTTGATCCGCTCCGCCGCCGCCTGGAGCTTTGCTTTGTCGTCAGCAGGGAGTTTGTCTTCGAGCTCTCTGATTTGACGCTCCGTCTGGAACACTTGAGCATCAGCGTGGTTGCGCAAATCCACCTCATCACGGCGGCGCTTGTCCTCGGCCTCGTGCGATTTGGCGTCCGTTTTCATGCGCTCGATTTCATCTTTGCTTAGACCCGAGCTATGCTGTATCTTGATGGATTGCTCGCGAGCGGTTGCCTTATCTTTGGCCGAAACAGAGAGAATGCCGTTGGCATCTATGTCGAAGGCTACTTCGATTTGCGGGATGCCGCGTGGCGCCGGAGGAATACCGTCAAGCATGAAGCGACCAATCGTCTTATTATCAATAGCCATCGGGCGCTCGCCCTGCAACACATGAATTTCAACCGACGGTTGGCCGTCAGATGCCGTCGAGAATATCTCGCTGCGCTTGGTGGGAATCGTCGTGTTGGCCTCAATCAGGTGCGTCATCACTCCGCCGAGGGTCTCGATTCCGAGCGAAAGCGGCGTCACATCGAGCAACACGACATCGCGCACATCTCCCGCCAGAACTCCACCCTGAATCGCCGCACCCACTGCAACCACTTCATCCGGATTCACGCTTCGGTTCGGTTCTTTGGCGAAGAATTCGCGCACGAAATCAATCACTCGCGGCATTCGAGTAGCTCCGCCGACGAGAATCACTTCGTCAATGTCGTTCCCACTCATCTTCGCGTCGGCCAATGCCCTTTGGCAAGGGACAAGGCATCGTTGAACCAAGTCCTCGGTAATCTCTTGGAATTTGGCGCGCGCAATCATCATGTCCAAGTGCTTGGGGCCCTCGGCGGTCGCCGTGATGAAGGGCAGATTGAGCTGCGTCTGCGTCGCGCTTGAAAGTTCTACTTTGGCTTTCTCGCAAGCTTCCTTCAGGCGTTGCAGAGCCATTGGGTCTTTGCGCAGGTCAATTCCCTGCGATTTCTTGAACTCATCGGCCACATAGTCAATCAGACGCTGATCCCAGTCATCTCCACCCAAATGGGTGTCGCCGTTGGTTGATTTCACCTCAAAAACGCCGTCGCCCAATTCAAGAATCGAAATGTCGAAAGTGCCTCCACCGAGGTCGAAGACTGCGATGGTTTCGTTCTTCTTCTTATCCAAGCCGTAGGCAAGACTCGCGGCGGTCGGTTCATTGATGATACGAAGAACCTCCAAGCCTGCGATTTGACCCGCGTCTTTCGTGGCCTGCCGCTGACTGTCGTTGAAATAGGCGGGTACGGTAATCACGGCCCTGGTTACTTTTTCGCCCAAGTAGTCCTCGGCGGCTTGTTTCATTTTCTGCAAAATCATCGCAGAAATCTCCGGCGGACTGTACTCCTTGTCGTCAATCTTGACTTTCGCCAATCCGTTCGCGCCTTCGATCACCCGATAGGGCACTTCCTCGATTTCGCGGCCAACCTCGGACCTCAAACGGCCCATAAACCGCTTGATGGAATAGACAGTCTTCTGCGGGTTTGTGACTGCTTGACGCTTGGCAGGAGCACCGACAAGCCGCTCACCGGTTCTTGTGAATGCTACGACTGACGGCGTTGTTCGGGAGCCTTCTGCATTGGGTATGACGACCGGCTCCGTCCCCTCCATGATAGCTACGCAGGAATTGGTCGTCCCCAGGTCAATTCCAATGATCTTAGACATTTTCAACCTCTATTTGCATTCTTCTTAGCCGGCACTGAACACGCGTGGAATCACCTTCCGGTATTCCATACTCATTAGGATACAGGGCAAAAACGAGGCCGAGTTCCTAATATTTTGTAAATAATAATATTAGATAATGGTAATCGTCGAGCGGTCTTCGAGAAGCTGTCATTTTGGCAGAATACTGCTCTTTATTGCATTCCACAACTGCCGTGCTGACAGCAGTTTCTCCTCCGCAATAAGAGGCTCAACTACTTCAAGAAGTAAATCCACTTTTGCCGCCGAAGTTCCGAGGTTTATAGCACCACGAAAATGGGAATGAAGTTGCCGTGAGAAGCCCTGAGCGGTCAACACGGCCACTTCCAAGACTTCGCGCGTGCCTGCTTCCAAACCAGGGCGCGACAGGACGAGACCGTATCCGACGAGCACAGTCCATTGGTATAGCTCGGGCGAGAGGCGTGCCAGATTTTTTCGCAGTTTTGCCGTATTGCGCGGTCGACTCTTTCCTGGAGCGCCAGACCTTGCTCAAACCAGGCAGTGGCTGAATCGCGCTCAATGCCTTCGCAGCACCCTTGGGGACTCGCTCTGAGAACCTTTGAACCTGAAAGAACGCCTCGAGCGAAACCTGGAAGCCCGCAACAAGGAAAAGCTGCAGCGCTGCTTCGCGCAGAGCGTCCTTTGGAAGTTGTCGGCGCTGCCACACTCTAAGCAGGTCGGCCACCAACGGATTCTGAGGCTTTAGCCAACAGACGGACAGCGCACCGAGCAGGAGAATCTCGGCTTCCTCCGGATGAAGGTCCAGTAGGCGCTCAATATGTTCCTAAGCTGCGAAGTCAAAATGGCTATCCATCAAACTACAAAAAAATGCGGCGCAGCCGACCTCTTGCGCTCAAGGTCTCAGCGGCGCCGAGGATTATCGAATGCGGCTCTTAGCTATTGGGAGACTCTATCTTTATTAATCAAGATGGGCTTCCAGCCTTCTTCCGTCTTGATAAACAGACCGGAAGGGACCTTCGCACCGTAGGTCGGTTGTGCAACAGGCTCCGTGGGCGTCGGTTGTGCCGTCTTCCGAAGCTGGGGACGACGGCCCGGTGCCATGGGGCGTGCCAGAGCTTGCGAAGCGGTCGGCGCGGGTGCACTTGGCTCAACGCCCCGCTCTCCAGAGCCCGCAGGCCTTATTCCATAGACAGCCCGCAGTTTGTCGAGCTTGGCTGAAATTGACTTGCGCGTTACCCCGAATCGCTCGGCAAGCTCCGTCATCGGCACTTTTCCGTAGTTGTCCAAAAGATACTTCTCCTCGGATGGAGTCCACTTCTTGGCCATATCTCAAGCTCCTATCTGTGACAATTCGTTGTTATTCCCCAACCGCCGACCTGCGGCGGCTTGCTCGCTCTCTTAGCGAAGCAGCAGCATCTTCCGAGCTTGGTAGCCAAAATCGGTTTCAGCTCGGTAAATGTAGATACCGCTGCCCACTTTGTTCCCCAATAGGTCCTCACCCTGCCAACGCACATGGTGGATTCCGGCGGGAAGAACATTGTCGGTTAGCATGGCCACGCGCTGCCCGAGGACATTGTAAACCGAAATCGTTACATGCGATGCGCGCGGAAGAGCGAATTCAATGGTGGTTACAGGATTGAAAGGATTCGGGTAGTTCTGCGCCAGACTGAATTCAGTCGGGACACTCCCCTCTCTTGTTTCAACGGCTACTATCACCGGAGGTTCCGTCGAATACTTGACGATGCTGCCGTTGCGAATTGTGGTCGCGCCATCGGCATAGTTGCCATTGTACACATAGGTGATGCCATCCGATGAGGCAGGATCCTCGAGTCCGATGGTCGTCAATGGGACACTCGATGCCATGATCTGGTCATAAAGTACCAGCCAAACGGCGTCGCCTGTCGGCGTTGGATGTGACGCGGGATTTAGAAGTTGAAGCTGAAAAGTCGCTGTACGAACACTGTCATTGGCGTGGTGAATACGATACCATTCGATGATGAACCGGTCTCCGGCTGCGTCGTAGTAGTAGCCGATCTGCCCACTTTCGCCTCCCACACGCCATAGGTTATCCCAGAAAACGGCGATCAGCCCGTCGGGTCCGTACCAAGGATCAGGGAGAACGGAATTGCTGTGATCGGTGCGAGTTGTCGCGCCGGGCTGCACCCATCCGTCGGTCGAGATTGAAAGGGAATCAAAGCTGGTTCCGTAGTAGGAAAAAGTGAAGGGAACCAGAATCGGCTGGGTTTGGTCGGAACGATTGAAACCAATTGTGTCTCCCGGTCCACCAGCCAGAGGGGCAATTTCGAACCAGTCGTAGCTGGGACACTCGCTGTAGGAAGTGTCGGCCAAGTCATAGGCCCAGTAAAGGCGTTGCGCATCCGAGAACGGATCACTGCTCATAATCACGCCGACGATTGCCGACGCGGCAAGGTCTCGATTATAAACATAGGTTCCTTGATCAGAGAAAACATGAATCGTCAGTGAAACTGGATGAGCCGCCGGCGTTACCCAGCTCGCCTCCATTTGAAAGGCCGCATCTCCGAGATACAGTGTATCTCCGGGTTGCACGCTGTCGCCGTCGGCCACCGAATCAATTAATGTAATCAATGGGTCCGAAACCTGCAATGTATACTGAGCCGGAACAAGCGGAGCTTGTCCCGCATTCACCACCCAAAAGCCAACCTTTGCGACCTCGCCTCGATCCCATACATCCCCCGTAAGGTCCGTCACCTCGATATTGGCAAGATCTACCCGAGGAACAGCCAAGGAAATGTAAACATTGGACACCCAAGGTCCCGCATCGGTGCTGTTCCAGACGACTTCGAATTCCAGCAAATCGCTGTGTTCGCAGGTGTCTGCGAAGGAAAATGCAAAAGGCGGCGAGCCCAGCACGGAATCGAGCAAAGCCACATCGCCGAATTGCGATGCAGGTTGCGAGATACTTACTCGAGGATCGCCGCATTGCAGAATGGCTGTGACTCCCAGAGCCTCTTGCAGCCCAATGTTCACCCCTTCCTCTTGCCAAGTAGCGGATTCTCCCGGTTCGAGAATCCCGTTGCCGTTTCCAGCAACAGTGTCCGCGAGGAAGGAGCGATTGTGCACCATGAGTTCCTCGGCTGGCCCAACCGGAATCTCCACCTGATAGGCCAGAACATTGTCGCCCGTTACAGTCAGCCAAATGCCATTGACCGAGAGAGGTATTGTCAGTGGCAATATGACATTTTCATGAAAAGGCGTCGCCCATCCAAAAACGAAGTTCCCCGGCTCAACCCATGCGCACACTCTGACACTGTCCAGACCAAGAGGCTGGAGATTGGGCACATTCACCACCAGATTTATATCGCCGAATGAAATTCCCGAAGGATGATGCACAGAGAGGCGCTGCGGGATTCGGGTGTAGAGCTGAAGCGATGGATCTGACAGGCAAAGGTATTGGCGCACGGCCGTCTCGGTGACCTCGCGAACTCCCGGATCAACCATGAAGTAGGGTTCAAAGACTTCCCAGAACATCAATTTGCCTGCGACAAAGGCCGGCATCAGGTGGAGCACTTCATCGTCCAGAATCGCACGATAGAGCGTGGAATCCAAGACATCATTGTAGCGTGTATGCGTGTTCCAGCTCGGCCCCAAAAAACCCACCGCCCCTTCGGGATTGTTCAAAGTCCCTTCCAACATCCAGAGCTTGCCAAAACAGGGTGGCTGGTCAAACTTCGCAACGCCACAGCCGATGCCAGTAACAATGGGCAGCTTCCAATAGTTGTCAAGAGAGGGAATCTGGTCCACATAGAAGTTGATCCCAACCCACCCAAAAGACCACCCGGAACCACGGTAGTTGACGAAATTCCGTCCTGAGCGGAGCCAAGTGAAAAGGGGCTGGGGGCTATCGGAACCGTAAAGCGAATCCACTTGGGCGAATCCGTGCTCCAACAGCATCTCTCGGACATACCTCTTCGTCTGAGCCTGAGTCTCTGGATAGACATCGGAAACCATGCTCGCTTTAGCGAAGCGCGCAGAATCCGGCTCCTGTCCCGTCCCAAAAGGATTGCGCTCATGATAGACTGTGCGCCGAGCAATCATCCTCACTTCGTCAGGAGTGTTCACCACCCACCGACCGAAGAAGAGGTCAGGAAAAACATCATCACCCACGATGGCCGCGAAGTAGTTCTCGTCTGTGTAATCACCCTCGAGGCTGTAGTCGCTGAATATTGTCGTCGGATCTTCCGTGTGGCGATAGTATGCCGAGAGCTGAGTATAGTCTCCGACGAAAATCACATAATCCGGTGTGGGAACTAATGTGTCATATTGAGCCATGATGTAATTGCGCAAGTCATCCGCCGATGGATTGCTGCCGATGTCGCCTTCACGAACCACGGTCACGACATATCCGGCTTTCTCTTTCCAGTCAACATACTCGCTCAGCGCGTCCACAAAGTAGCCGGGGGTAATAACCAAGATATGAGGATCCTCGGGACTATCCAAGCCGTCTATGCTCTGCCAATTGACAACGGCACTCTGATAAACGGGAATCCAGGACGCAGAGATACGACCACGGTGATTCAGGAGTGGGTTCACACCGACATCCATGCCCGTTCGGATGACAATCTCCGCGGAAACGAGCACCTCGGCTTCCGACGCTCCACTCTGATATTGTACCGGGAAAATGGTCACGGTTACGATTCGCGCTTCGCGCAAAACACTTGGCTCACCAAGCCTCACACCTTCACCCACACCCAGATTGTCCGTCAGAGAAATGTGTGATGCCGGTACTCTGGTTGTGTTCCACGACAGCACCTCAATTTCCGGTGTCCCGGTATGCGCAATGGCGACAAAAAAGGTTGTTCGCGGCAACACCGTCTGTTCGGGGATTATCGGCCCCCACAATCCCTCAACGCCCTGCTGCAAATCAATCTGAGAAGGAAGTGTAGACGGTTCCACTTCAAGCCTAAGATGTACTTCGTCGAGCCGTGAACCGAGAACTTCGACGCGCGACATCAACGATTCACCCTGCGAAGTACCGAAAGGCGTCGTGGAGAGGGCGAATGAAGGGATGAAGCAGATGAGCGACAAACAAACTGCAAATCGGACGCGGACTGAAAACCTGTGCATAGGTGTCTCCTTTCGATGAGTGACCTGTCGCTGCACTGAATTTGCCAACATTTCCGCAAATCAAATCTAAGGATTTCTCACGATTAAATCAAGGAGAAGTCCATCATAACAATATGATATTAGGAATCGGACTGTTGTTGCAAACCACCGAGTCCAACAGAGATTTTGCCGCGAATATCAGGCTTCTTCAGAATCCGGGTTGCTCGGCACGAACGCACTGGAAAAGGCTTCCCTCTTCGATATTCCTCCCCGATAGCCAAAAGGGATAAATGGCAATCTCTTGAGGCTATAGCGAAGGAATGCCCCGAAATCCGATTTTCCAATGACTTCGCGTGCAAAAGCACGGGCGATGACTCGATTTTGAACCAAGAGAGGGAAAGTCCACGGAAGATGACCATAGAAAACCTTCGCCAAACGCCGAGCACGAACGATATTCGCGTCAATCATCCGGTTCAATCGTTCGGGATAAACCGAGAGAGTCTTGTTCTGGTTGAGGTGATCGATGATTGCATCAGCAGCAAGGTCGGCTGAAAGAAGCGCGTTGTATATGCCTTCACCCAAGAAAGGCTCCACCATTCCCGCCGCGTCTCCGACAAGTAAGACGTGGTCTCGCTGCACCAGTCTCGGGTAACCACCCACCGGCAATGCACTCCCGCGCATCCGAAAGATTTCTCCTCCACGAAGCAAAGGATGAGACCGGCAGAATCTTTTCAGTTGTTCCCGCAGGCGGAAGCGATGGTCGCTCGTGAAGACGCCGATAGAAAAATGATTCCTCTTCGGAAAAATCCAGCCATATCCGTAGGGAATTGCATCGAGGTCAAAACAGGCATAATCTCCTAATGCGCTCCGCACACCGTCAGTTACTTTCATCTCCGCTGCCAATGCGAAAAGGAGATCTCGGTGCGGCTCAAAGGCGCACGCGCGTCGCACAAAGCTGTACGTGCCATCCGCGCCAACCAGAATTTTGCCGTGCCAGATTTCACTGCCGGCAGTGGCCCGAATCCCATCGCTTGTCTCCTCAACAGAACTTACACGCTGGCCATCGAAACATTGACCACCTGCCGAAAGATACCTCTCAATGAGAAAAGCATCGAAGGTGTCCCGCATGACCATTGCGCCTGCCGGACCGAAGCGATTGACAAGAACTTGCCGGTGCCCATAGCTGATCCAAGCACCTGCCATTTGCGGCTCCGCAATCTTGTCAAACGAGAACGGCAAGAATTCGATTGTTTTCTGGGACAATCCCCCACCGCACGCTTTGTAGCGTGGGAATTTCTCTTTCTCCAGAATGACAGACTCGATTCCGGCTTGAGCGAGCCGAAATCCCAACCAACTCCCTGCAGGCCCTGCGCCAACGATGATGACATCTGTTTTTCTCATGTCAGACGCGGCATTTCCTCAACTTCAAATGTGCATTTTGAAAAATGGCGCAGATTTTGTAAAATGGCATACAATGGATTAGAGAGGGCCTTTGAATTGAGAAGTGCAAACCCTGCTGCGAAATTCGACCAACCCACAAGCTCGAGTCGGGGACTTGGGGCAATCCTTGCCATGCTCGTTTTGTTCTCGTTTTTCTGGAGCTGCAGCAAACCCGAAATCAGTGAGGGCACGCGCGTTGTCATCGTCTATACAAACGACACTCATGGAAGAATGCAAGGATGCGGCTGTGAACACCGTGTGGGTGGCATCTTGAAACGCTCTCACCGGATTAGGAACCTGCGCGCGAAAGACCCGACGACGCTCTACTGCGATGCCGGAAATTTCCTCTTCGGGAGCACTGAACCGGACACGACACAGGGACAAGCCATTATCTCGGTCCATAATGAACTGGGAACATCTATCGTCAATATCTCCGAAGGCGAACTCGAGAAGGGTCTTGGGATCTTCCAGGCACGGCGGCGCGAGGCACGATTCGATTTTGTGTCGGCGAATATCATGGTAAACGGAAGACCTCTGGCTCCCTCCCATGCTATGAAACAAGTGAAAGGTTTGAATATTGCCTTTGTCGGTTTGTGCGCTCCTGTGAACATTATGCGACACGACAGCACCAAGTTGCCGGATGGGATTCAAGTCAAAGCTCCAATAGAGGCTGCGCGCCAAGTGATTCCACAAGTCTCCAAGAGAGCGGATTTGCTGGTTGTACTTTCGACCTGCGGCGATGCTATGGACAGTTCTTTGGCTGCAGCATATCCGATGATTGATGCTATTATCGGTGGCCGCTCTTTCCGCTCCAACGCATCCAAACCCTGGAAAGTCGCGAACGCGGTAATTGCGCGAGCACAAAGAGAGGGGCGAACTTTGGGCCGCTTGGAATTTGAATTCGCCCACGACCGCACCATAAAATCAGTGGTCGCCTTTGAAGAAACGATGGAAGCGGATGCGCCTTCTGAGAAAGCCCTGCTCGAAGTTGTACGCAAATTACTACCGGATTCTGCAGAAAATCCCGAAGAAAGCACCCCGTCCAAATCGAGTCATACCGAGACGCACCCCAGCAAATGATAGCACTCTACAAATCCAAAACAAAAGCCGCACGGATTCTCTCTGGATACCGCGCGGCTCTCTCTATCTGAAAACCAAAATGAATGCGTCCGATATATCTTAGCTATTTCTTCGACGCTGTGCGATGGCGTTCCATTATCTCACGCCAGATTACTTCGTCCAGTTCCTCAGAATCACTGATAAGAAGATTGGGAATGCCATCCACGACTCGATACCGACGCCGAGTCGCCGCATCGGTTGAAACGAGAAAATCCCCATCCTCAATTAGGGGCGCATGGGAAAGGGGACAGACCAAGATCGCCAGAAATTCAGGGTTAATCGGCATGGCTTTGTCAGGCTACGGTGATTTCCTTCGACAGGTAAACATCTTGAATGGCATTCAGCAGCTCCACTCCATCCTTCATCGGCTTCTGAAATGCTTTGCGCCCCGAAATCAGCCCCATGCCGCCTGCGCGCTTGTTGATGACCGCCGTTCTCACCGCTTGCGCCAAGTCATTTGCCCCAGATGCGCCGCCGGAATTGATGAGGCCCACGCGACCCATGTAACAATTCACAACTTGCCACCGCGTCCATTCGATAGGATGGTCGGGAACAAGTTCGCCGTAGACCTTCTTGTGTGTCTTGCCGAATTTCAGCGCATTGAAACCTCCGTTGTTCTCGGGCTGCTTCTGCTTGACGATGTCGGCTTCAATTGTGGCCGCCAAATGATTCGCCTGACCCGTCAGGTCCGCCGAAACATGATAATCTTTCTCGGGCGTTTTGAAAGCGTCATTGCGCAGATAGGCCCAAAGCACGGTCGCCATGCCAAGTTCATGCGCATATTCGAACATGTGCCGCACTTCCTGAATTTGCCGTCCGCTCTCTTCCGAGCCATAGTAAATCGTCGCGCCGACCGCCGCCGCGCCAAGATTGAACGCCTGATCCACACTGCCGAACTCAATCTGGTCGTATTTGTCGGGATAGGTCAGCAGCTCGTTGTGGTTCAGCTTGACAATAAAGGGAATCTTGTGAGCGTATTTGCGGGCAATCATGCCGAACACGCCCAAAGTTGACGCCACACCGTTGCAGCCACCTTCCATCCCCAACTTGACAATGCTTTCGGGATCGAAGTAAATGGGGTTCGGCGCAAAAGATGCCGCCGCCGAATGCTCGATTCCCTGGTCAATGGGAAGAAATGAGACATACCCAGTCCCAGCCATGCGTCCAGTATTGAAAATCCGCTGCAAGTTGTTCAGCACATTCGCAGGACGGTCGGAATGAATATAGATTCGGTCCACGAAATCGGGACCGGGAAGATGCAACTGCTCTTTGGGAATGCCTTTGCATTTGTACTCCAGCAAATCCTTGGCTTCTGCTC
>DYHQ01000078.1 GCA_020724065.1 Candidatus Puniceispirillum sp.
GGAACCTGGGGAGCGACGACGCATAAGATGCTCTTGCTGAAGTAGAAGCAAACCCTCTCTGAATCCACATTCCGGGCGGATCTGGAGATCCGCCTCGGCGAGGAAGATGCTCAGACGAACCGCCTCGGCGAGAAACATGGTCGAGGAACTCGCCTCGGCAACAAAAGCCCCGCGTACCATCAAGGTCGCGGGGCTTTCCGTTTTTTCAATCGCGTCGGCGAGCAATCACCCGCCGGAACATGACCGGATCGGGCGCACCCATTGGAGCGCCCTTACAATCAGAATCGCAATCCTCGCTAAGACAGGTCCACAGATTGCTCGGCGCGGCTTATTGGCTCACAGTTTCGGCAAGTTCTTCAGCCGGTCTTTGGCAATGGCGGCTTCAGGGCTCTTGGGATATTTTTCCATCAGAATATCCCACTGCTTCTTTGTCTCGCGCAGGTTGTCCAGCTTCTCGTAGGCAAGACCGATTTTGAGAAGTGCCGCCGGAACTTTGTCCCTATCAGGGTAAAGCTGCAAGAGACGCTGATACTCGTGGACGGCTTCGGGATATTTCTGGCGGCCGTAATAGCACTCTGCCAGACCGTATTGAGCATCATCGGCCAATGTCGAAGCTGGAAAACGACGCAGAAATTGCATGAATCCTTCTTCAGCCAGATCGTAGCTTCCGCGCGTGAGATCCGCCTGGGCCGCATCCAAGACATCTTTGCCCAAGATGGCGCCGGTCGTATCGGTGGCCACAGCACGCCGGTTTATCTCTTCCATGGCGGCGGCAAGCTCAGCGTAGCGCGAATCCGATTGACCAATCGTCGAAGCCACCATTTGCACCCGCTCGTCAAGCTGCGAGATCTTGTAGTCCATCGTCGCCCGCAGCTCCCGGAGGCTCGCATCCTGCACGCCAATCGCCGCCATGATTTGCTGGTTCTGCGTGTGAAGTGAGTCGAGCCTGCTGCGCAGAGTCGCATGCTCCTCTTGGAGCGCCATGACTTGCTTGCGCGAGGCACAACCTTGACCGAGCCAACTCGACGCAAGCACGGCAAGGCCGAGCAAGATGTGCCGACCTATTCGGGGCATGAAGGAGGCTTAGTATTCGACTCTGAAATCGTCACGACGATTTTTCGCCCAGGCCGCTTCATCGTGACCCAAGTCCAGGGGGCGTTCTTCGCCATAGCTCACCGTTGAAAGCCGGGCGGCATCAATCCCCAAGCTGACGAGGTATTTGTGCGCCGACATGGCGCGGCGTTCACCCAGAGCCAGATTGTATTCATTCGTGCCGCGCTCGTCGCAGTTCCCTTCAATCTTGATCTTCCACTGAGGATACTTCTGGAAGAGCTTGGCATCGTTACTGAGCGCATCCTGAGCGTCTTTGCGCAAGTCGGACTTGTCGTAGTCAAAATAGATGGCTTGCACCAGTTTCAGGTCCGCCGCCATTTGCTCTTGAAACTGCCGAAGAGCTTGACCGGTGGTGTCCGGCGGAGGAGTCGGCGGCGCGGGGGTTGGTTCGACTTGAACGGTCGGTTTGGGTTCTTCCGTGACCGGCTTGACCTTCTTGGCGCAGCCAGGAACAAGCAACGCCACCATCATCAGGACTGCCACAAAAGGCAGGACACGCACAAGGATTCTTTTTGTCATTGTAGCCTCCATTGAGAAGTGTGAATGTATGATTCGTTTTCTGTCGTGCATTCTCGAATTCAGATTTTGCGGAACATTTGAGACGGCCGCATTGTACCAAGCTCGCCCTTTTTCATAATCTCCCCAGCGCATTATGTATGTCCTCTTTTAGGTCTGCAATGTCTTCAATCCCCACAGACAAGCGTATTAGGGAGTCACTGATCCCTATTCTCTCCCTCTCCTTTTTGGGTATGGAAGAATGGGTCATGGAAGCCGGATGCTCCGCCAAGGACTCGACTCCCCCCAAGCTTTCTGCCAGTGAAAAAATCTTAAGGCTCTCTAAGAATCTTCTTGCTCCTCGTAATCCTCCGTAAACTTCAAAAGATATCATCCCTCCGAATCCCGAGGCCTGCTTCTTTGCCAGCTCGTGTTGAGGGTGATTTTCCAATCCCGGATAAAGCACCTTCTTCACTTTGCGAGCCTTTTCCAGAAAGCTCGACAATGTCATTGCGTTCTTGTTATGTTTCTCCATTCTGACAGCCAATGTTTTTAATCCTCTCAAAACTAAGTAGCTGTCAAATGGTGAAAGGATTGCACCCAGAGCGTTTTGGTTGAATTTGAGTCTCTCGTGGATTTCCTCTGAGGAGAGGATGATGCACCCCCCCACGGAATCACTGTGTCCATTGAGATATTTTGTTGTGCTGTGAACGACGACATCCGCACCAAGTTTCAATGGTTTCTGGAAACATGGGGTCATGAATGTATTGTCCACAACCACCAGAACGCTTTTTTTTCTCGCAATTTTCGAAGCCGCTTTTATGTCACAGACCTTCATCAAGGGATTCGTTGGAGTCTCGATCCAGATCAACTTTGTGTTTCTTCTGATCGCATTTCTTATGTCTTCAGGATAGGAAAGGTCAACATGACTGAATCCGATTTTGAAATTCTTCTGCAAGACATGGTGACACAGTCGCTTGGTTCCGCCATACAAATCATCGGATAAGATAACATGATCTCCGGGCTTCAACAGGGTGAGCAACAGAACCGTCTCCGCGGCCATCCCGGAAGCGAACGCCAAGGCGAATTTCGCATCCTCCAAGGCAGCCAGCCGCTTCTCCAAGGCGGCGCGAGTCGGATTTGCCGTTCTGGAATATTCGTATCCGCTTGTCGGTTTGTCCGTCTCTCGCCTTGCAAAGGTTGAAGCAAGATGAATGGGAACGACAACATCACCGCTCCCGCCGGGCCGTAAATTCGGTTCTTCACCCACATGAATGGCTCTGGTCTCAAATCTCATCTTCATTGCGGCTCAGGAACCCATTCTTTTCCATCCATTCATCATTGAATATGGTGCTCAAATAATTCCTGCCCGTGTCGGGCAAAAGGACCACCACCACATCGTCCTTTCCCAGTTTCTTGCCCTTAGAATATATGGTGATACACAGAGCCTTCAGGGTCAGCGCCAACGATTCTGACGCGGGGGCTTTTTTCTCTCAAGAATTTTCCTACACCACTGATCGTGCCACCCGTTCCAATTCCGGCCACAAAATGCGTTATCTTGCCATCCGTATCCCGCCAGATTTCCGGTCCCGTCGTCTTGTAGTGAGGCAGAGGATTGCTTTCATTCGAACATTGGTTTGAACAGAAAGCGTCTGGAATCTCGTGGGACAGTCTTTCGGCGACTCGGTAATTACTTCTCGGATCATCCGACGAGACATTGGTCGGCGTTCGCATAACTTCCGCTCCATAAGCTCGCAACAGCCGTTCTTTTTCACGGCTCATTTTTTCGGGCATCGTGAAAATCATCTTATATCCCCGAATCGCGGCCACCATCGCCAATCCCACATCCGTATTGCCTGCCGTGGCTTCCACGACCGTCCCGCCGGACCGAAGGATGTTCTTTTTCTCGGCATCGTCAATCATGGCGATACCAATTTGATCTTTTACACTTCCGCCCGGGTTGACTCCTTCGAATTTGACAAGAACGGTTGCCTCCAGCCCTGCCGTCATCCTATGTAACTTAATAAGAGGAGTATTTCCTATAGCTTCAAGGATGTTCTCACAGTATCTCATTCTTCCCGCCTGCCCAATGCTTGCGGCAATCCACGTCTGGACCACGATTCATGAGCGCAGGATCCCATGACGACTACCGGTCTAATTTTCCGGCGGGACAAGAGGCTCGATTTGATGAATCACCTCAGGAATATCACGCTGAACCGTCTCCCAAATCTGGGCAAGATTGATTCGCGAATACTGATGAGCCAAGACGTTTCTCATACCAACCATCTTTGTTCAGGGAACATCCGGCCGCAGCTCCTTCAGCTCCGCAGAGATATTGCGGGCAGCCTCGCCAATAATTTCAAATAGTTTCTCCACTGCCAATTGCAGTTTCAAATCTTCCGCGAAGTCAGAATAGTCCAATCCTTGGACAAGGTCGAGTGCCAATCGGCAAGAGTCGAGAATGTCCAATAGGTAGATCTATCACGCAGCATAAAGCGTTGCCGCATTGGACAGAATCGCTTTGCGCCGCAGATAGTTGCGCATCGCTTCGACACCTGGCCGGGTTAAGAGATCCACATCTCGCGCAAAAGTGCCTCTCAATTCCTCCTGCATGTCCACCAGGTCGAAGAGCGCCCAGTGCGCATCCTTCGCAAAAGTCACCAGCACATCCACATCGCTGTCGGGACCGAAATCCTCGCACAGCACCAAGCCGAACAGCGAGAACTCGGTAATCTTCCATTTTTGGCAGAAGGCGGCGATTCTCTCGTAGTCAATGGGAACTTGGGGTTTCATGGTCAGACTTCCAAAAGGGTATTAGGCGCAACCTCTGGTCTCGTACCGTCCGTTGCAAGCAAACTCTACCTCTCCTATGTGGTTCACTTCACCGCCTCAACCGGTCCCCATTGAGGTGCCATCGCGACGAGGCCCGAAGTGATTTTGTGTGGGTCGCTGCCGTCCCAATTCATCACCCAAATCGCCTCACTGCCCCCGCGCGTTGAAGTGAAAGCAATTTTCATCCCGTCCGGCGACCACGCAGGGTCATAACTGGCTCCCGGCGGAGAAGTCAATTGGCGCACATTGGTTCCTTCGGGTGTCATCGTGACAATTTGAAAATCACCGTTGCGACCGGCATAGGCGATCAAGTCACCGCGGGGCGACCATGCCGGAGAATCATTATAGTCGCCAAGAAACAAAATGCGCCGCACATTTCCCCCGTCAAAATCCATTCGCCAGATTTGGGGCGAGCCGCTGCGGTCCGAAGTGAAGGCGAGTTCTCGCCCGGTCGGTGACCAGGTTGGCGAGGTGTCTATGCCCCAGCTAACCGTCAAGCGTGTACGCTGTGTGCCGTCCGGACGCATCCGGAAGATTTCGGCATTGCCTTCCACAGACGAACTGAACGCCACCCATTCTCCATCGGCCGACGCCACGGGTGCGCTGTCCACACCGGGACCGCTGACCGCCACCGAAATTCGCCCTGTCACCAAATCATAACGATAGATGTCCGCATTGCCTCGCCGGAAGCTGGTGAAGAAGAGGTGCGAACCGTCGGGCGTCCAATGAGGCGAAATATTGATGTCTCCGTCTTGCGTCAGTGCTTGCGGGGATGCCCCGTCCCAGTCCATGACCCAAAGATGTTTGTTGCTGCTCTGCCGTGCCACGAAGGCTATGCGGCTAGTGAATGCGCCGTCTTCTCCTGTAAGCATCTTGGTGATCCACGCCGCGATGCGATGGGCATTCGAGCGCAATTCATCGGCGACAAAACGGAACTCGCGCATGTGAATTGGTGTCGGTAGGGGCGGCTGGGTGATGCCGATATTCGCCGTGACGGCCGACCATCCTGCTTCGACATTGCCGATGACCCGCGGAGGCTGATTCGGCAAAGTCAAGAAGAGCGACGCCGTATCCGCAGCATAGGGCGTGGGATCCAAAATGTTGAAGTAGCCGCAAGTAGCCAAGTCTTCTTCGATGAGGTCTCGCAGCGTTTGCGGCAAGTCCCCTGTCCATGTTGAAGCTGTGTCGGATGAAAACGGCATCACGACGAGCGCCATGCGTTGCACCGAGGTGGTTTCAACACGCAGTGTGAAGGTCGGCGGCTGAGCCCTCAGAAAGCGCGGGAGAAAACAGCCCGCTACTCCGAGAAAAAACACCGCGGTGGAAAAGAGCGAATTCCTACGGTGATGGATTGGATACGAATTCAAAATTAATTCCCAGTTCACTGGCCTCAAAATTCGCAGGTAACGGAGGGAAGCGACCGGCGGCGCGGACAGCACGCTCCGCCGCCTGATCAAAAAGGAAGTCCCCGGAACTATGCCTGCGCTGCAGCGCGACGATCTCGCCCGCTTTGGAGATGTGGAATTCCAGAATCGTCATCAAGGATTTCCGTCGCCCCGGCGGAGGCCGAAAACTTTGCTCGATTTTCGATTGAATAAGAGCCAGATACCAATCATAAGCAAAATCTCCGCCGACATGCATCGTCCCCGCCGCACCGGACAGACTTCGCCCCTCGCCTTTTGATTCCACTTTCCCTTGTGTCGGCGAGGGCGCAGTCTTCTTCGCGCCGGATTTCTCTTGTGACGGAGTTACTAATGGCTTCTTGGGCTCCGGCATGATGGATGTTGACGCACCTGTCTGCGTTGTGCCTGCGGGCGGGCCTGCGCGGCGCACCAGATGCACGACGGTCGCTGAGGGCAGGGGCTTCTTCGTCGGCCCAAACCGAATTCCTCCCCACACCATCCCCGCCACAAACAGGACATGGAGGAGAATCGAAGCGAAAATATAGGGCGTCATTTTTTGACCAGCGGCTCAGCCACAAGCCCCAAATCTTGAACTCCGGCTCCGCGCAAGACATCAATGACATGCAGTACATCGCGATAGGGAACTTCCTGGTCTGCCCACAGAAAGACCAGTTCGTGACTTGCCGGTGCATAGACCTGCTGAAACGCAATCTCGAACTGCTCGACAGGTATGGGAGTCTTGTCAATGTAAATCGTGCCGTCTTTCTGGATATTGATTTCAATTCCCTCTTCCGAAGTCGTCAACGCATTAGCGGCCTGCGGGATTTCAATGTCAAGAGCGCTTTTCAGCATCGGCGCCGTCACCATAAAGATAATGAGCAGAACCAGCGTCACATCCACCAGCGCGGTGATATTGATGTCGGGGATTGGCGTGTAGGGGAGTCGGAACTTCTTCATGGAGCTGTCCGAGGAACGCGCGTTGTCTGGCCCGGATTCGCCGACCATTGACCGACAGCAAAGACCAAGTCTTCCCCAAAGGCTTCGAGCCGCGCGGCTTCTTTGCGAATCCGTGATGTGAATAGGTTATAAGCGACAAGCGCCGGAATGGCCGTACCCAGACCTACAGCAGTGGCTACAAGCGCCTCCGCGATTCCCGGCGCGACCACGGCGATATTGGCCGAGCCCCAGATTCCGATGCGTTGGAAAGCCGAGATAATTCCCCAAACAGTTCCCAAAAGCCCTAAGAAAGGCCCGGCGCTCGAACAAGTCGCAAGAAAAGGAAGAAACCGCTCGGCGCGGGCCAGCTGCGCGGCGGCGGCTCGCCCAAATTCGCGGCTTACCAATTCGGGGTCGCGTCCGGGGATGTCTCCGCGTTCAAAGAGATAGTTATAGACCTGAAGGTATGCCCGCGCGGCAGGTGCTCGGTAAAAGCGTCGTGCCTCCATAAACAGGTTATGGGGGTCAAATTGACGCCAGCGATAGCGCGAGAGAGTCTCGCTATCCGACTTAGAGCGCAAAACGAAGAGTATTTTCTCGATAATAATGGCCCAGGAGATGACCGACATCATGCCCAAAATGACCAGGATAAGCTGTGCAAATGGGCTGGCGACGCGGATAAGCTCCCAAAATCCTCCGCCGTGTGGCGTCATTCAGACTCCTGCAAGCAACTGAGAGACAAAAGAACTCGAAAATCCACAATTGTAAATATACAAACCCTTTCCTTTCTTGTCAAGCTGAATCGGAAAGCCCTTTTTCCTTGGGCTTCTCTCGGTCTCCCGCATATCCCAGAATTCCCAAATCCACTTCTATTTCAGTTTCTCGTTCTTGCAGCAT
This sequence comes from Candidatus Puniceispirillum sp., assembly GCA_020724065.1. Classification (GTDB taxonomy): domain Bacteria; phylum Electryoneota; class RPQS01; order RPQS01; family DYHQ01; genus DYHQ01. The sequence continues at coordinate 7,677 of DYHQ01000078.1, forward strand.
AAAGGGCCGGTACATCTTCTTACCAGCCCCAGAAATTGATTTCGACATGCGGCACTAGACCCACGATACGCCCAGAATCAGCAGAATCGCAACGACGACCATCATCAAACCTTCTCCCGCGATGAGCCCTGAAGCCAGTGAGGCGCCAAAGCGCTCCACTCTGTCCGCGTGTTTGCGGTTATATAGGTATGTCACGAATGCCCCGAGCCACATGGACATAGCCGAATAGGGATGCACCATGAATGCGATTCCCAGCGCAATCGGCGAGGGCAACCACTTGCCGATTTTCTTGATTCGTCCAAGAAGCGGAATCGCGATGCCTACGATCGCACCTACCGCAGCGGCAGTCACCGCTCCGGACGGCAGAGATTTGACTCCTTTTGCCAGAAGCTCGGCCATCGCATGCCACGCAATTACGGCGGGGCCGGGAAAATCATCGCCTGGGATCTCATAGGCAGCGGTCAGCAAGCGAAAGACCGCCGCGGCGGCAAACACGCCAATGACGACGCCGCAAAGCTGCGCGATCACCTGCTTGCGAATCGAGACCTTCAGCACATAACCCGCTTTCAAGTCGTGCATGAGGTCGCCGGATTGGCTTGCGCCCGCAGCGGTGATACCCGCGGTCATGAGATTCGTGCCAATTTGCCCCGGAGCCAGTCCGCCATAGATGAGCTGCGTGATTTTGCCCATCGCGCCAACGGGATTGATGTCTGTCTCACCTGTCGCCCGAACTGCAATGCTCGCGATGAAAAACGAGAGCACGACGGCCAAAATACCCATCCAAATCTCAATGCCGAAAAAAGTGTGGGCGAAAACCGTGGTCAAAACCGTGGCACATATCATGCCGACCGCCCACCATTTCATCGGGAACGGATCCGGTGCATCATCTGCGTCCACTTCGGGCTGACCACGGCCGCGCTCACGGATGAGCTTTTTGAACGAAGAGAAGGTATGACCAATGACCTTGTACTGCAATCCGAGGCTTGTAAATCCCGCCGCAACCATGCATGCGACTCCCGGCCACAACACCCATCGAAAGGCATTCGTGTAAGCCGCGGCATCGGTTGTGAAAGGTACGATGCCATTATGGAACAGGATCGGCGCGATGATGCCCCAGGCGAGAATCGAACCGCCGAATAGAGACCATCCGACTTTGGGCCCAACCAAAATCCCGGCGCCGAGCATCATCGGTGACATACCGATGCCCATGCGCAACGCAGCAAAAGTGATCCCGAGTACGCCGAGCGCAGGCAATCCGAAATCATCAAACGACAGATTCTCGTATCGGCCAACTCCCATAGGCTTGAAGCTAAAAAGCAGTTTGATAACGGCAGCCCCAATTGCTCCATAGATAAGCACTCTCGCTTTCTTGACCGCTTCAATCCCCGAGGCGTACATCGCCTTAATCGTTTCAACGGCGGCGGTTCCTGTGGGATAGCGCAGCTTTTCGCGCACCACCATTTGTTTGCGCAGCGGCACCGCGAAGAAGACGCCAAGAAAAGCAACTGAAATCGCCCAGAGCACGCATTGCTCATAGGTCAGTTCGTTGCCCGGGCCCATGGTCTGCCGCCGATACAACTCCAAGGCGGGAATGCACGCGACGAATCCTCCCGCCGAGGCCATTGTTCCGGAGGCACTTCCTGCGGTGGCCGTAATCAGATTTTCTTTGGCATCATACGGCCGGCGCAACATGCCGCTGAGTCCCTTGAACAGCGCAAAGGAAACCACGGCCGCCGTAATCGAGGCTCCGAAAGTCCAGCCGATCTTGAGGCCGATGCAGACATTAGACGCCCCAATGAGGCAACCGACAAACAGACCGGAGACGACTGCTCGAAAGGTCAGTTCGCTCAGCGCCTTTGTCGTCAACGGACTCGGCGCGACGGTTGGAATAGTGTTCGCATTTTCTTTCATTCGTTCTCCAAAGTAATTTATCGCCGAGGCGGCTCTCCAGAGCCGACCGCAGCTCCAAATTGGGCGGGTCAAAAGACCCGCACCCTACAATTGACGGATTGCCATGTCAGGCGTTCACCTGTCCAAGGTCTCAATTTTATCATCGTCTTGGCACCGTTCACCATGACTAAGCGGATAGGCAGCTATGGGCAGCATGGACTGCCGATTCCAGATGAATCTGTGAGCAGTCAATGTGACATCACTTCCCTGCCGGCGACTCCGAGCCGCAGCCCTCTCCGGAACCGCAGCAATTGGGGGTTGTCGTATGCAAGAGATCGGCCGCGACGATAAGACCCGCGCGGATAATCATCTCCGCCGGAATGCTCTCGAAGGACTGACCATCTATCGTTAGAGTCCGGCATTCTTTGTCGCCGCATGCGCCGCAACATGGGCTTGAGCCGACCTCGGCTCCGAGAATGTCCTCCAAAGGTCGGCCATTCAAACGGATTCGATTGGATTCTGCAGGATTCGCAGCGAATTCTTCGCTTCCCAACGCGCTTTTCTCCAGCACGACTTTGATCCCCAGCGGCTTGAGAGCGGAAGATAGTTTCTTTCGTGCCTTTGCGATGGATTTCTCGGTGTCGCCGCACCGCCCGCAGGTCTCCCCCTTGCCAATGAGCAGTCTTTGCCACTGCATGATAAGCACAGGTCGGCTTTCGCTCCGCTTCTCCCCCGCAAACGCGTTCTCTTGGGATAAGAGAGCGAGTCCAAGAATGGAGAGTGGGAGCATCGCTCCGATGATACCAGGTCGAGGAAAATAGAATGGAAATCCGTTCATGATCTAACTTTCCCTCATTCCTTATGCGAGTGCAGTTTCACCAGCAGCACGGAGCGTGCTCGCCGGATGTCGAGATCTTGCACTTGTTGAAAACCGCTCGCCAAAGCCTGCCGGACCGTCTCTTGCCAATCTTTCACATTCACATGCCCGGACGGTTCCGACAAGAGCATGCGCCCTTCGGGTTTGAGTGCGCCGAACATCTCGCCGAAGAACCCAGCCGCATCCGGCAATTCGTGAACGACGGCAAACGCCAGCACGAAATCCACCTGCCCTCGAATGTCATCTACTCCCATGCGACTCCCTTCCGGCTGCCGCAGTATGATGCGGTCTTGCAGACCCGCTTTTCGGGCGCGACGGTCGAGCACCTTCAGCATCTTGGGCTGCACATCAATGGCAATTACTCTTTCCGCTGCTCCCGCCAAGCGAGCCAATTCCAATGTGAAGAAGCCCATGCCGGGACCCGGCTCAAGAACGCTCATTCCCGCGCGTACATGAGGCAGATTGCCAACATACCCGTCGGTGAGTTCATGCAAGAGAGCG
>DYHQ01000079.1 GCA_020724065.1 Candidatus Puniceispirillum sp.
TGGCTGTTCGCCAATTAAAGTGGCACGCGAGCTGGGTTCAGAACGTCGTGAGACAGTTCGGTCCCTATCCGCCGTGGGCGCAGGTGTCTTGAGAGGAGCTGTGCTCAGTACGAGAGGACCTGCATGGACAAACCTCTAGTGTACCAGTTGTCACTCCCGTGGCACCGCTGGGTAGCTATGTTTGGAACGGATAAGCGCTGAAAGCATCTAAGCGCGAAGCCGCCCTCAAGATTAGGACACCCTGAAGGCCCCTTCAAGATGAGGAGGTTGATAGGCCACAGGTGTAAGTGTGGTAACACATTGAGCCGAGTGGTACTAATAGGCCGTTCGGCTTGACCGATTTTTCTTCCGGCCAAGCGGCAGATGCTCCTAATGACTTCACCCCCCTATTTTCCCCCCATAATATGGGGGGATGCAAGGGGGGCGCAATCCGCGAAGTCGCCTTTCCAACTGATTTTCTCGAATGTATTCGCCGTTGTGGGTCTTCAGACCCGCAATGGCAATAGATCAATCGCCGTGGCGGGTGTGTCACCCGCCCGGCACAATCAATCCCCGAGGCAGATTCCCGAATCTGCCCATCCTTAGCATTCGCCGAGGCGGGTTCCCCGACCCGCCCGCAAATATTTTTCCGCTGGTCATAGAGAAGGGGAAACGCCTCTTCCCATTCCGAACAGAGAAGCTAAGCCCTTCATCGCCAATGGTACTGCCTCCGCAAGGTTGTGGGAGAGTAGGTCACCAGCGGGAGTTCTTATCAAGACGCCCTTGGTCGCGAAGATCAAGGGCGCTCTTATTTTCTCACCAAGGAATGACTAGTTTTGCAGGTTAAGGACAAGCACGGGAACCTGAAGTGGCGCCGGGTCGTATAATACGATGAAAAGGGTATTATTTATCATTTATTGGAGGTTTCCATGCGTAAGTCCATGTTTATTATGGCCAGTCTAATGGCCATGAGCACTATTGCATTCGCCGCGGGTGCAATGAAAAGCGGCACCAAGGCAGCCATGCAGTCCGCTGCAACTCCCCTCAACAATGTTGTCAAGATGGATGCGGACGGTCATCGCAAAGCTCTGTGCTGTTGTCGAGCTGAGTTCACCGTGACCGACAACGCCCCCACGATGGATCATGCTGGAACGACTTTCTACATGTGCGGAGAAGGCTGCAAGGAAATGGCGATGAAGGCTACGAGAGAGCAGACCGCCGTGATGATAGCCGACTGGCACGAGAAGTATGCGACCTATCCCGTGCCCACCAACACCTTCGTGAGTGACGGCAAGCTGTGGGCGAAGTGTGGCTGCGGGAAGGAATTTGAACTGAAAGATCAAAGCCTCGCGATCATCGAAAACGGTCATGCGTCCTACTGCTGTTCCGAGGCCTGCCACGAAGGATTCATGAAGCTCTCTGCCGCGGAGCGTCTGCAGAAGGAGATGGCAATCCTGAAGGCAAACGCTGAAGTCAAGAGCACCTCTCGCTAACCCGCCCATCCATGTCGCCGAGGCAGATTCCCTAATCTGCCCGCAACTAATGGTGTTGCCTCCGCAAGGTTGTGGGAGAGTAGGTCACCAGCGGGAGTTATTCCAAAGCCCCCGATCTCAAGCAAGGTCGGGAGCTTGATTTTTGTGAAAAAATGTGGTTTATTTTGAAGCAGGGGGCTGAGATCTTTTGTCAAGATTCTACGAAGCTGAGGTACTTATGCCCGAAGCGATAATACGCCTGCATATTGAAAGACTCCCGGAAGGAGTTTATCTGGCGACGAGTGACGATTTGCCCGGCCTAATTGCGCAAGGTCGTACTGTAGCCGAGACAATGGAAATCGCCCAAGATGTCGCGCGCAAGTTAGTTGAGTCTTTTCAGGAGCACGGCGATCCTTTGCCTGCGGCCGTGAGAACATTTGATGGCTCGCTAGAGCTCTCCTTGCCGGTTGCGACGGCCTAATGGGCAAGTTGGCTGGTTTCAATTATCGCGAGGTTGTGCGGAAGCTTCGTGGGCTCGGGTTTCAATTTGATCGCAGGGCAAAGGGCTCGCACGAAATCTGGTGGAATCCGGAAACGCGCGCTCGCACGACGATTCCCAATCATCCGGGCGATATTCCAGAGGGAACACTGCGGGCCATTTTGCGGGCTGCACAGATTACACTTGAACAATTTCTAACAAAGTAGTTGAGGCCCAGTGCGGCATCTGGTCGCCGGTGGGAGCATAATGCAGAGCCTTTGATTCATTGAGTCGAAGGCTCTTGCTTTTTTGGCTCCATTCTCATAGATTGGGAGCACAATTGTACCTGCTTCTGAGTCTATGAGACTTCCCACAAATTCCTCGCCATTCATTCGTCGAATCTCGCCAATGGGATGGCTTGCCATTCTGTTCGCGGGTGGCTTTGCCGTGCGAATGGTGGTGACGCTCTTCTTTTCGGAATACCAGACTCTCCTTTTTGAGTATTCACTTATTGCTCAAAATCTCCTGAATGGAAAAGGCTTCTCGTGGGATGATTACGGTCTCATGCCGATGCAGCCCACCTCATTATTCCCCCCACTTTATGTCTACTTCTGCGCCTTCTTCATGTTCATTTCGCCTCACAGCTACTTACCTCAGTATCTCGCGCAGGCTCTGGTGGTGGCGTCGGGTGTCATGCCAGCGTATTTGGTCGGCGCGAAAATGTTTTCGCGGAGGACGGGCTGGATCTTCGCAGCACTATATACCTTCTATCCCGAATTGATTTTCGTGCATTCGCGCCCTGTGCCTGAATTTGTGTATGTTGTTCTCGGCCTGTGGATGGTTTATCTCTACCTTATTCTGCTCGAAAAATCTGCCGGTTCAGTATCTGCGCTCAAGACCTCCTTACTTCTTGGGGTTATTGCCGGAGTGGGATTAATGACAAAGGAGGGCACCAGCGTTCTGCTGGCCGCAATCATCCTTGCGATAGTCCTCAAAAAGAGACCGCTCCTTCTCTCTTTGAGAAGCCATGTTCTTCCTGCGATGCTCGTTGCGATGCTGTGCCTCGTTCCATGGACAATCCGAAACTGGGTCGTTCAAGGCCGATTCATCCCATTGCGTACAGGAATCGGGATGAACCTTTGGGTGGGCAATCATCCCGGAGCCACGGGCACGATTCGAACCATGGACGGGAAATACACCCGCTATGAGCTCCCACATGACTACGCGGCTCATTTCTTCAGGGGATTGCCTGACGATGAACAGGACCGAGATGACTACTACAAGGCCGAGGCGACGAAATTCATCCGAGATGACCCCGCTCGCTATCTTAATCTTTGCGCCAAGCGTTTGGGGTATTTCTTGTGGTTTGATCCGACCCACCCTCTTGCCAAGAACATCGTTTATCGGCTTTCCTACCTGTTGCTTCTCCTGTTTGCCATTCCCGGAATAGTCTTGGCCTCAAGGTCAAAGGGGCTGGATGTCGTTTTGCCAATTATGTTTGCTGGCTTCTTGGCGCTGTATGTCCCGGTGATGATTTTGCCGAGATACCGAATTATCCCCATCGTCCTCCTACTTCTGGTCGCTGCGTATGCAGTGGAATTTTTGTGGGTGAAGATTAACGAGGTTTGGCCAGATTGATCAAACGCCTTTGATCTGGTGGTGCGCAACTGCGGGATGACCGGGGTGGCAGCTCCTCTCGTAAGCGACCTTGCATAAGCCGTTTGAAATCACTACTATGGAAAATGAAAGGAAGCAGTGTGATGCAGGCAAATCACAGCAGAATGATTAGCGAATCGGTTGGAGGGGGATTCATAGGTACGCTCTTGGCTGTCGTGGTTATTGGCCTGGCGTGGGCGGTTCTGACGCCTATCGGCATGAACGAGCCCTGGCTGGCGCTGCCACCTTTGGTTGGAATCATTCTGTTTTCCGCGGTTGGCCTCGCGCTGTTGTATCGTTTTCCATCCAAGCGGTGGCGCACTTTGGGAGCCGCGGTATTCCTTGTTGCGTGCGTAGACCTGTATCTTGTCAATGCTTGGTGGCAGATGATCCTAATGATATGGACAGGAGAGGCGATGGCTGCCGACTCCGCTCGCCCGTTGATGGTCAATTGCGTGCTCATCGCATTTATTGGCGCCGGAGCGATGCTGTTTCTTCAACAGCGACCTGAAAACAATGCAGGGAGGAAGAACGAAGAGACGCCGCGTCAAGCTGCTTGACATTCTTGCGGACTGCGCGAACTTACTTGACAAACGCCTCGCTTTTTGTTATTATTGAATCGTGGTCGTGGCAATGCCAATGGCTGCAATCTGCAGGCGAATCCGAGTCACATAAGTCCGCATTGGACATACCCTTATATAGGACGCCGAACGGCGAATTCAGCCAAATCCAGCCCTTGTTTTTCTGGGTGTTCCCAAGAGCTCAAGGGCTTCTTGCGTTTTGGGAAGGAGACAGGAACCGCTGAGCCCCCGCCGTCCCCGCACATCGAGCCCCCGCAAGTCTGAGTTCGAGACGCTGGAGATTCCTGTAGAAGAGGGAGTGCTTCAACCGCTCTTGGGAGTTGGAGACTCTCACCTGCACTATTTGCAGCGTTTCTCTGGCTCAAAAATCACAGCCCGTCGCGAGAAAATCGTTCTGCGAGGAACGCCGCAGGAGAATAGCCGCGCCAGTGAAACGCTTCTGGAGATGATAACTCTGGTGCGCCGCAAGGGAAGCATTTCCACGAGTGATATTGATACGATTGCAAAGCTCGCCGGTCTGAGGGCACTCGAGCCTTTGCAGAGTGAGGAGGGGATAAAATCCATCATCTTGAGGACGGGAGATCGGGTGATTGGAACGCGCTCTTCCGGACAGGAAGACTACTTTCAGGCTATCCAGAAGCATGATATCACTTTCAGCATCGGTCCTGCCGGGACGGGGAAGACCTACATTGCGGTTGCGGCGGCGGTGGGCGCTTTCTTAGAGGGAGCCTTTGACCGAATTACTCTGGTGCGTCCCGTCGTTGAAGCGGGTGAGAATCTTGGATTTCTGCCCGGAGATATTCGGGAGAAGGTGGATCCGTATTTTCGGCCGCTGTATGATGCCCTGATGGAAATGATTCCGATTGAGCGCCTCAAGAAATTCCTTGACCGTTCCATTATCGAGATTGCTCCGCTTGCGTATATGCGCGGGCGCACGCTCAATCACACCTTCGTCATCCTTGACGAGGCTCAGAACACGACAGGCGCCCAAATGAAAATGTTTTTGACACGCTTGGGCAATCACTCGAAAGCCGTTGTGACCGGCGACTTGACGCAAATTGACCTGCCGGATCGTCGCCAATGCGGTCTGATGCTCATTCAGCACATTTTGAAGGGCATCGAAGGAGTGGAGTTCGTCTATCTTGATGAGAATGATGTCGTGCGTCATCAATTGGTCAAGGACATTATTCGAGCGTACGATGAGTACCAGTCGCGGCAGGCGGCTGAAAAAAAGGATGCGGGGACGCCGAAGTGAAGGCGGCTGCATTCGAGGCGAAATTGCGCGTTCATTCCCAGATTCCGCATGCTCGGATTGGTCGCCGCTACCTTCTGGAATGTGCGCGACATGCTCTTCATCATTTTCGGCGCCCGGTTTCTTCGATAGATTTCATTGTCATAACGACTCGCGAGATGGCACAGATGCACCGTCGCTATTTGCGATTGGCCGGGCCGACGGATGTCATGGCTTTTGACCTTTCTGAAAACGGCACGCCACTCGAAGGGGAGGTCTATATTTGCCTCGATCAAGCGCGGAGTCAAGCAACCTACTATCGTGTACCATTGGTGTCAGAAGTTGCACGGTTGGCCGTGCACGGTCTTCTGCACTTGGCCGGTGAGGAGGACAAGACGGATGCCGGACGAGCGCGCATGAGGCGCCTGGAAGATAGGGCGTTACGGAAAGCAGGACGGGTGAAGTAGTCCATGGAATCATATATCATCCTTACTATCGCTGTTTTCGTTGTGCTGCTTTGTTTTTCCGCTTTTTTCTCAAGTACCGAAACAGCGTTCTTTGCTCTCACCCGCTCTCAAATCGGCGCACTGGCTGAGCGCACCGACCGAACTGGGAAGCGCCTGGCAAAGCTCTTGGGAAATCCGCGCCGATTGCTCATTGTGCTTCTAACCGGAAACACACTGGTCAACATCGCGGCTGCCACGACGGTAGCCCTGGCAACCCAACGGCTTCTGGGCCATTTGCAGGCTGCGCGTCCTCTCGTTTTTCTCCTGCAAATTGTCGTCGTCACTCTGGTCATCCTTTTTCTTGGAGAGGTGCTTCCGAAGCTCGCCGCCATCCGAAATCCGCTCAGATGGTCGGAGCGTGCATCGCTGACCCTTCAAGTCATTGACTGGATTCTTTCACCCCTTGTGTTCTTACTTCTGCCTCTGGCCGATTCTGTCGCCCGGCTTCTCGGCGTGGAACGCAAACGCTGGACTTTGTCTGCTGAGGAGATTCGCACACTCGTCGAGGTGGGTGAGGAACATGGGGAGTTGGAGAAGGAAGAGCGAGAGCTGATCACCTCGATTTTTGACTTTGGCGAAACTACCGTGCGCGAAATCATGATTCCGCGGACAGACATGATTTGTGTGTCGGTGGAGGCGCCTCTGGATGAAGTGATCGAGGCGATTCGTCAAAAGGGTCATTCTCGCATCCCTGTCTATGAGAAGAGCATTGACAATATCGTTGGCATCTTGCACGGCAAGGATTTGCTGCCGCTCGTGGCCGGGGATATGCAGAGGTCCATCGAGAAAATCATGCGAGAGACCCTGTTTGTTCCCGAAGGGAAGCTCATTCAGGAGCTCCTGCGGGAATTCCAAAAAGAAAAGATGCACATGGCGATTGTCGTGGACGAATATGGTGGGACCGCAGGGTTGGTCACTCTCGAGGATATTATCGAGGAAATCGTTGGCGAGATCCAAGATGAGTATGATGTCGAGCCGCCTCTTTGGCAGCGCTTGGACGACCATACGGTCATCGCGGACGCTCGCTTGGATCCCGAGACCTTAAACGAGGTGCTTGGCGACCAAGTGATTCCGACGGAGGAGGACTACGAGACGCTGGGCGGGTTCCTGCTCTCAGAGTTGGGTGAAGTGCCTGAAGGCAAGGTGACTGTCGAATTTCATAATTATGATTTCTCGGTTGAAGAGGTGCAAGGCAATCGGATTGTCAAGGTGCGCATCGTGAAACGGGAGGCCTTGCCGGAGGCTCCTGCGTGAGTTTCCCGGAGAAGCTGAAACGCCGCCTTACTCTGCATCTCTGGCGCCTTCGTCACGGTCGGGAGACGCTTGTGCCGGAGGTCGTATGGCCACCACAAAAAGCTCGCCCTCACACGGTCGTTGTCTTCCTTCCAGAGAAATTCGAACATTTTGATGTCGCCCGTCAAATTCTGAGTGAGGCACGCCGCAGGATTGATCCGTTGCTCTTTGTCGTGTGTCTGCGCGAAAACTATCGCGGATGGATAGACACGACTCTCGATATGCGGCCGGTTGTCTATACCGACGCCGAGAAAAGTTGGCTGGGATTGCCCCGAGCGCGAATCATCCGACGCCTGCGCGAATACAGCCCCGACATGGTGATAGACCTTTCTCCGTCTTACGATCCTTTTCTGGCACATCTGTCCGTGATGTGTGGCGCTCGACTGAGACTATCCTTTGACTATCAAGATGCCGGGCTCTTCTACAATATGCTCATTGTGCCGGAGGGTGATAAACCGCTTTCCGAGCGATACAAGGCCCTCGTCGGTTATCTGTAGATTGATTTTGTAGCGCCCAGCAAGCTGGGCTACAATTATGCATTGTGGTGAGTGGTTTCATGGCCGAACTTGCTGGGATGCAATTGTGCGTAGTTGTACGCGATTTCATAGCCCAGCAAGCTGGGCCATATAGTCATTCCCGAAAGTAAGTTGCATTATGACATTACGCAAGGGGTTGAAACCCCTTGTTCACAATCGAGTTAACAAGGGGCTTTAGCCCCTTGAATAGCAGCTTGCTTTTGAGAATCGCTATAATGCTGCATTATCACAGACGATTCCATAGCCCAGCAAGCTGGACGCTGCGAGGGACGCTCCTGCGTTCCGCAGCTCCGCACATCAGTGCATGAATTTCGAGTGAAAAATCATAGAGAGGTTGCGTATGTCTCCGCATTGTGAAAGAGAAGGACTGGTTCGAGGAATAGGAGCCGTCCTTGCAGGTCTCTTGATGGCGGCTGCATTGTCTGCTACTCAAATTATCCCGTCGGAAATCGAGCCGATCGAAGACCTTTTTTCGCGAGCGCCCGTCGCTATTGAGGGCGAGGTCATCAGCCATCATAATGAGTACGATGAGCGAGTCGGGACCTTGACCATTTGGCAAATTAAAATCTTCGAGGTTTTCAAAGACACAACCGCCTCGCTCGCTGCCGGTTCCATCGTCGAGTTTCAGACCATGGGCAGTGAGAAACACGATTCTACGATGTTGAGCATCGCCGAAGTTGGGCCACCGATTCATGACGGGATGTGCGCCATCCTTTTCCTGCAACGGAGTGAAAAAGGGTACTTCCAGCTTATTGAATTGCGTACCACCGCTTTCTTCGAGGTGGAAGGGAAAGTGGCTCGGCGTGCGGCGTTGAATCATTTTCTCCCCGGAGAACTTTCTGCCGACAGCCTGAGAGAGCATTTTCGAAAGACGGAGTCGGCAACGAGAACCCATGGCCAAAGTAAGTGACGAGTTCGAACGCCTTCTGAATATCATGGCGCGGCTCCGCGCTCCCGGCGGGTGTCCCTGGGATCGCGAGCAGACGCATGAATCTCTGCGTCCGTATCTCTTGGAAGAAGCCTATGAAGTGCTGGACGCGATTGATCGTCAGGCCTACAGCGAGCTGCGCAAGGAACTTGGGGATTTGTTTCTGCAGATTGTCTTCCATGCTCAAATTGCCCGGGAGGATGGGCGTTTTGCCATTGAAGAAGTGCTCCAGACACTCAATGAGAAACTCATCAGCCGGCATCCGCACATCTTCGGTGAGAAGAAGTTGGAGAAGGCGGAGGAGGTTGTGCATCAATGGGAGCAGATTAAGCTGAACGAAGGGGCGGAAAAGGGTCTTTTGGATGGCGTTCCCCATGCGCAGCCCGCCCTGAATCGTGCTTTTCGTGTCCAAGAAAAAGCGGCCGGCGTGGGATTTGAATGGCCTCACATCGAAGGGGTGTGGGAGAAACTCGAGGAAGAGGTGCGCGAGTTTCGCGAGGCAATGAATCAGAAGGATTTACGCAGTCGCGAAGAGGAATTCGGCGACCTTCTCTTCTCGTTGGTCAATCTCGCTCGCTACCTCAAAATCAATCCTGAAGACGCTTTGCGCCGAACCGTGGAGAAGTTCATTCACCGGTTTCAATATATCGAAAAGGCACTCGCGCGTCAGGGACGCTCTCTGACCGAAGCCATGCTTGAAGAGATGGACGAACTTTGGGAAGAAGCAAAGGTATCCCTGTAGGCTCAGATGGCCGAATTCCGCCCGTCAGCGAGCGGTCTCTACTTGTCGGAGTGTGGTGGACGCGCGAGCCTGAGTGGCGAGTCCGCGACTACTTAGACGAACTGGCTCTCTTAGCGCGAACCGCGGGTGCTCAAATAGTTGCCAATGAACTAGCGCGGCGTGCTGCCGCTGACCCTGCAACACTTCTTGGTCGCGGAAAGGTCAAGCAGCTTGGCGAGCTCATCGAAGAAGAAGGGATTGAGCTCGTTATCTTTGATGAGGATCTGTCGCCTGCGCAAGCCCGCAATTTGGAGGAAACATGGCAGCGCCGTGTCGTTGATCGCAGCGGGCTCATCCTCGACATCTTCGCTCGACGAGCGCGAACGCGGGAAGCGTGCACTCAAGTCGAGCTCGCGCAACTCCAATACTTGTTGCCGCGACTTGCGGGCGCATGGCGGCACCTTGAGCGACAGCGCGGTGGTATCGGGCTGAGAGGTCCCGGCGAGACTCAGCTCGAAACCGATCGGCGACTCGTCCGAAAACGCATTCAGACTCTTCAGCGAGAGCTCGAACACATCGAGAGAACCCGCAAGACGCGCACGGCAAAGCGCGATGATTGTTTTCGTGTGGCTCTTGTCGGCTACACCAATGTCGGCAAATCCACCCTCATGAACGCGCTCACACAAGCCGGCGTCTATGAGGAGGATTTCCTTTTTGCCACCCTCGATTCGACGACTCGCGCTCGGAAACTCGCCCCGAAGGTCACCGCGCTTCTCACAGACACCGTCGGGTTCATCCGTAAACTCCCGCCACAGCTAATCGCGTCTTTTCGCTCGACTCTGGGCGAGGTTGTCGAGGCCGACTACCTGCTTCACCTTGTGGATATTTCTCATCCGGCGCATGTCGAACAAATGGAGACCGTCGAGCGGGTTCTTGCCGACATGGGTGTTCAAGACACGCCGCAAATTCTGGTATTCAACAAAGTGGACGCCGTCGAGGACTCCGAAGTCCTCCAAACAACAAAAGCCCGCTATCCCGATGCGGAATTCATCAGTGCCAAGCGTCATATTCGGCTCGAGCATCTTCTGAAGAGACTTCAGACTATCGCCACGGTGGATTATTGGGAAGGAACTTTTTCGATTGACCCCGAAGAAGGCCAGCTTCTGGCCGAGATTCACCAGCGCGGGGAAATACTTTCGCAACGGGTTTATGGTCGAAAATTGCGCCTTCGCGTGCGCATGCCCGAGAACTACGCCCGCCACCTGAGAAATCGGCTCGGTCTGAAGTGAAAAGGGTGGCGCTCGCACTCGCGATACTCCTTCAACTGGGGACGGCCTTAGCGCAGCCTTTCCCGGGCGGTTACCTTCAAGCGGACTCGGCACAGTTCCGAGTCTTTTTTCATTCGCAAGATGCGGGTACCTATCGTGCTCTGTGGCCTCAACTTCGCTCGGGA
>DYHQ01000080.1 GCA_020724065.1 Candidatus Puniceispirillum sp.
TTGGGGGCGGCGGGTTTGTGACAAATTGAGAGAGCTCATCCCGCGCCAGCTTTTCGATGTTGCGTTCCAAGTGCCGATCAGCTCGCGCATCATCGCCCGCTCGACCGTCAAGGCTGTCCGAAAAAATGTATTGGCAAAATGTTATGGCGGAGATGTGACGCGAAAGCGAAAGCTGCTGGAGAAACAAAAAGAGGGAAAGAAGCGCCTGAAGCAAGTGGGCAATGTGGAGATTCCCCAGGAAGCCTTTCTTGCAATTCTCAAAGTGGAGTAGATTCTAAGACAGCCGACACACTGCTCGGAGAACTGGTTTAGGAGAGTTCATGTCACCCATAGGCAAAACGATCGAACGAATGAGGGGAGAAAAAAAGGATTCGGACAAGAAGAGTCGCCGTCCCAAGGGCCTGATTCGCGAATGGGTTGAGTTTCTCATCACCTTGACGATTATGGTGTTTTTCATTCGCGTTACCACGGTGGAAGCGTTTCGCATTCCCACGGGCTCGATGGAAGACACCTTGCTTGTCGGCGACTTCTTGTTGGTCAATAAGTTCATTTATGGAATTCGCACTCCCGATTGGATTGGCGTTCCCTTCACGAAAGTGGGATTTCACATCCCCTCGACACGCTTGGCTTCTTTGCGCAAGCCGAAGCAAGGAGACATTGTTGTTTTTCGCTATCCGAAGCAACCGGGCTTGAATTATGTGAAACGGTGTGTGGCGGTCGGTGGACAGACGGTTGAGGTGCGAGACAAACAGCTCTATGTGGACGGAGTGCCCTTCGAGAATCCGCCGAAGTCGAAGTTCACCAGCAAGAGAGTGATCCAAAAAGGAGTACGCGAACGCGAAATATTCTCTCCGGAAGGCAAAGCATGGAACCGCGACAACTATGGCCCAATCACCGTACCCAAGGGACAGTACTTCATGATGGGAGACAATCGAGACAATAGCGCCGACAGCCGCTATTGGGGGTTTTTGCCCGAAGATTTGATTGTCGGGAAGGCGCTGGTCATCTACTTCTCGTGGAATCGGTATGTTCCCTTGAGCCATTTCTATGAGAAAATCCGTTGGAATCGCATGGCGCGGCTAATCCGGTAATGCTCCGCATCCCAAAAAAAAACTTTTGCGACATGGAATAAAAATCATCTGCAACAACTTAGGAGAAAACACAGTGGCGGACAAGAAGGCTGACCTCGCTGGGCCCGGAATCGGCGACTACAATGAACTCGAGAAGATCCTGCCAAAGGATTACACTTCTCTGCTGACCCCAAAGGAAACGCAGAAGGCCATCTTTGCGGTGAAAAACTACATTGAGGAGCATCTGTGCAAGGAACTCAATCTAATGATGGTCGCCGTTCCCCTCATCGTGGATGTCGAAAGTGGTGTGAATGATTATCTGGATCGCGACGGGTCTCGGACGCCGATTCAATTTCACATTTCGAACGACTACAACAAGAATCCGATTGATGCCCAGGTTGTGCAAGCCGCAACCAAATGGAAACGAGTTGCGCTCACTCAGTTTGGCATGAAGGTTGGCGAGGGTTTGTGCACGGACATGCGTGCCGTGCGCAAGGACTATTTCCTCGACCACGACCACAGCGCCTATGTTGACCAATGGGATTGGGAGCTGGCGATTACCGAAAAGCAGCGCAATTTGGATTTCCTGACCGAAGTGGTGGAGAAAATTTGGAAGGTGCTCAAGGGAGCTGAGACTCATGTTCAGCAACTCTTCCCGCAGTTGAAGACAGATAAGTACCCAAGCCTGCCCGAAAAACTCACTTTCCTGCATGCCGAAGATATTCTTGAGCGGTATCCCGATTTGCCTCGTAAGCAGCGCGAGACAGCGATTCTGCAGGACTATCCCGCGGTCTTCATCTACGGCGTCGGCTGGACGCTTAAAGACGGCTATCCCCACGAACTCAGGGCCCCCGATTATGACGACTGGGTTACTGAGACGAAGTCCAAAGATGGCAGACCCATGCACGGCCTCAATGGCGATATTCTTGTTTGGAATCCCATAACGAGACGGCGCCACGAGCTCACTTCCATGGGAATTCGTGTGAACGCGCAGACGCTTCGGAAGCAATTGGAGATTACGGGCCAGCTCGACTTTCTCAAGTTCCCCTACCACCAAGCCATCATGAATAACGAAGTCCCGCTCACGGTCGGCGGCGGTATCGGTCAATCCAGGACTTACATGATTATTCTCAAGAAAGCTCATCTTGGAGAGGTCAGTGTGACGGTGTGGCCGAAAGTGCTGAAGGAGATGTGCAGGAGGAAAAGCATCCATGTCTTGGAATAGAAGAGTGCGAAGTCAGCGAAATTGGAAGTGAGATTTTTGGGCGTTGTGCGTGTTTGCATTTTGTGAATTTTGTTAATAGATTATTTGATAAGGCAAAACCCCCGTCGTCAAGTTCGCTGTTGTACCCGTTTGCCGGTGCCTTGCGAATTTGGTGTCTAACATATTGTGTTTGCTTTGCGTCAGGTTCTTTCGACGGTGGGTGGTTCAGGCAGAACCTGCACAGAGCGGTTTTGTAGGAGGTTCGCAATGGCGACCGGTATTGTGAAATGGTTTGATTCAAGAAAAGGGTATGGTTTTATCACGAATGACGAAGGTGGAAACGACATCTTCGTACATCGGAATGACCTGGCCAATCCCAACGATCCTATCGGGCTGAAAGAGCAGCAGAAAGTCCGCTTTGAGACTATCAAGAGCCGCAAAGGCCCCAAAGCGGTCAATGTCGCGGTTACCGAATAGAAGACCGGGTCGAAAAGCGGTCACGCAAACAGAAGAGGCTGGCCCATCATTATGGGGCAGCCTCTTTTCTATACCGTGAGGTGCAGCTACTGTCAATCGTCACAAACGGGCGTCGCAGGGTCTTTGTCAGAGGATCTTTCCAAAGGACTGCAGCCACTCGCCCAGGTAGTCAATGCGACCGATGAGAAGGGAAATGCGAGCCATCACTGTGTACCCGAAACTGGCCCCAAAGGCTACCATCAGAACCCAGATACCTGCGCGTGAAATCCCGCCAACCACGCCTCGATGCTCCAAAGAGAAGAAAAAATACATCAGTGCGCACAGTACTCCAAAAACCAACACGCAATTCAGCAGGCTCTGAATAACATCCAGACCTTGCGGAGTAACTACCACCAAGGGAATGAGAGTGGAGCGAATTTGCGCAATGAAATCCGACTGCAAATATCGAACGAGATAGGTGCCTGAAGTGAAGCCAATCAGAACGGCCATTGCCCATCGGGAGAGCCAGGCAATTCGGGGCATCAATCGCGACAGAAGAAGTAAGCCCAACCCGAGAGGAATCAATCGAACATAATTCGGTTCGGTGTGCTGCGCCGCGTGCAGAATCCCTGTAACCGATTTCGGCCAGATGGCAGCCCACATATTCGGAATCATCGTCGTCTGAATGGCTTTCACCATCCAGAAGGCTGCGGAGACGCCAACAAAAAGGTGTTCGGCGAATTTGTAAAAGGGGTTGTCCTTATAGAGAAAACTGAAAATCATCAGCGTCATCGCGCCCCCGATCCAAAGAACAATCATATCCCACATCGTCATCGCGCTACTTCCTCCGCCTTCCCAGAAAGTAGGACACATTCCCCAAGATGACAAGCAAGAGAATTACACAGTGCGCAACCGCCTGCGGCCCCATATAGACCTGCGCTTGGCGACCCGTTGTTCCGAATTGCGGATATTTTGAAATCAGAGCCGTCTCGTATTCTGCCGCTCCCTGCAAACCGCCCAGAAGTCCTTTCAATTGGCGCGGATAGTACGGGTATAAAAGCAGCGCTTCAACCGCCGTCACCGCTCCTCCGATGGGAATATTGCCGCGATCTCCGGCATACTGAATCCATTCTTTTGTCCCAGGCCGACCCGAGCCAACATTCAATATCATATCAAAATCTTCGAGAGTCGTGATGTCTTTCATCATCGGGATGTCGTTGATATTCGTCCCATGGCCGTCCGTTGTGTACATTCCCTTGAAATCTTTAAAAAGTGTATTGATGAGACCTTCATCCCCCGCTTTATAGCCCAACTTCACATAATCCACGCCATAGACTTTTCCCGGGAATTCCTTTTCAATAACCTGCTCGATGGTATGGTCGAGATTGCGCGCTCCCGTTGCCCAGAGTGCCATCATGTATATTCTGTGATTTCGGGTCAGAAGATGGCGCGCAAAGGCGAAAGCCATCGGATCATTCTCCGGCAGCGTTGACGGGCCATAATCGAAGCTCAGAATGACCTTCGACTTAGGTGGCAACGCTTCGAGCGCATCGAAAAGACTCTGAACAATAGGCGAAGGTTTGAGAGGCACAGCAAAGTGCAACACGAGTGGAATCGTGACGGCCAAAGCAATAGCCGCATAAATGATTCGTCGGTCCAACTGAAGGAGGAAGTTTTTCAAGATATTCATGAGCGTTCTCCTCCGAGGTAACTGCGTTCAACACCGAGAATAAGTCGAAGGCTGTTCGAGATGATTCCCAACGCGATGCCAATGAGGATGGCGCGCTGTCCCGCGGTATTGGGATACATGAGAATCTTCTCGAAAAGCCAAGGAATCTTCAGGAAGTTCAGGAAGTCTGGAAGCCACGCCGTCAGAGAATTGCCAAGAGGCGTGCGACCCAAAAGAATGACGAACGCCGCGATAAGAAGAATGGTCGCCTCGCGGTTCTTTGCGCGGAAGGCCCGATAAGCCGCGGAAGATACAAAAAAGGCAAGTGTCGAAAAAATTGCCGCCATGCACGGCGCGAAAATCCCGTCATAAATCCGCCGAAACCAGAGTCCCTCCGTTGTGAAGTCGCCGCCAGGGGCAATTGGACCACCCAATTGCAGCAACCCTACTACGAGCATGCCGAAAAAACCTACGAGCGTTACCCAAAGATAAAACCGATCTGGGTGCCCTTTGCGAATCTTGTCGGCCGTCACGCGAATGAGATTGCCGCCACCTAATACAAAGGCAAATCCTTTCAAAATGTCGAACCACACAGAGACCTCGCCTTCCATCGCAGGAAACGGAGGGAAAGGCAGGAAAATCGCCAGAACGAAAAGCGTTCCAACACAGAAGATAATGATCAGAGGGACTCGTT
The DNA here is from genome assembly GCA_020724065.1 of Candidatus Puniceispirillum sp. GTDB lineage: Bacteria > Electryoneota > RPQS01 > RPQS01 > DYHQ01 > DYHQ01. The sequence goes on from DYHQ01000080.1 coordinate 5,094, forward strand.
TTTTCATGTTCAGTAATTCAACGCGAACAAGCGAATGAAAGCCCGAAAGAGCGAGCCAACGAAAGAGCTGCCGGTCAGTGCGACAATGGTCGCCAACAGTGAGCCGATGACGATGGCGAACATCGCGACGGCTTTGCCGACATCCTGTCCTTTCAGACTGCCCATCATTCGGCGATCCTGCGAAAGATAGGCAGCGGCTGCGAACAACTCCTCTCCGATGAGAGTATAGTCACACGCCGCCACGAAAAAAGGAAGCTGGACAGGCATCGCTGTGCCGGCGACTTGAATAGCTCCAATGGAGTTGCCCGTTTCTGCCAGAATGAGAGATTCGGCAAGGAAAGCGCCCATGTAGAAACAGGCCGCAGGCCGCTCACGCACCATGATTCCCTCAAGCGCAGCGACATAGCCAAACTGCTCATCTGTGATATAGTGAACCATCTCCGGTCTGTAGAGATCGGGGCGGCCCACTGCAAGGTAAGCCTCTTTCACCGTTTCTTGCCCCGCCGCCATAACGAGCGAGCGGTTGACTGGTACATCCAAGCGCGCCTCGTATTGCGCTGTCATTCTAGCGACTGAGCCCAGAATTGAGAGACCGGCGAGCGTCTGAAGGTCGTCGAGATCCCGTGAGCCCGGGACAAAAAGCACAGATTTACCCATTTCAGTGGCTCGCCCCACAGCCTCTTCCACAGCTTCCAAACCCGCGATCTTCCGGATAGAAAGCGTCTTACCCCGCCGTGCCTTAAGAACGAAAAAGAGGATCGCCGTGACCAAGAGAATGAGGATCACGAAGAGATTGATTTTGTCAAACGCGAAATACTCGTAGTTGAGAGGACTGAGAGTCAGGACTGAGAGAAATAGTGACATCAGAGCGTTTTGGCGGAGAGTTAAGCTGGTTTCTGTAAGGGGTTCTGCAAAATAGCTGCCAAAAGAGGGATCATGATTTCATGATGGCCAATGAATTGATAGCCCTTGCCTCCGGTCAAGGTCGGACGCTGAACGACATTCATCCATGGTCGGTAATGCGGGATCATATCAAAATTGGCGGTGCAAAAACCGTGGCAAGGATGGCCAAGATTGCGGACAACAGCCAGAGCTTTCAGGAATACTTCAGGCATAATCACCGCGGAGCCGATATTGACGACAACTCCTCCCTGTCGGAGATTGGCGACTTGCTTGGCAAGAATGCGAAAATCATAGTAAGAGAGTTTTCCCAAAGCGGCTGCGTCAAGGCCGGGATGCTCGTGAAAGATGTCTGTTCCGATCGCCGCATGGATTGTCAGCGGAATAGATAATTCAAGACACTGCACCAGAAGTGAATCGTTAGCATACGGCGCCCTCTGGCGGACGAGCTCTTCGCCTAACGCCTCACCCAATCCAATATCTTTAGCGGCGGCTTGACTTAATGTATGGACAAAAAACTCACCCGTTTCGCGTGCCATGCCAAAGCGACCATCTTTGATCGAATCGCTGACTTCCTCACTCGTGCGACCGAAAAATGCAATCTCGATATCGTGCACGGCAAAGGCTCCGTGAGATGACAGAGTAGATATGAATCCATCTTTGGCAAGTTGAATCAGAATGGGGGAGAGGCCGACTTTCAATGGATGGGCACCCATCAGCCAAAGGATTTGCTGTTTTCCTCTGGCAGCGAGAATGTGGCCTGCATAGTCATGCAGGTCGGAAACCGCAAGGTAGTTCGGCATCCCTTCCCAGAAATCCCGAAACGACATGGCCGCTCGTGGCGGCTCCGCGAAATTCTCCCGCGCGACTTTGCTGGGCCGTTCGGAGACGGGATAGGTCTTTACACCGGAGAAATCGAGAGCTTCATAGCGTGACACTCGTCAAACTCCTTTTTCTTTGAGCAGTCGCAAATCACAACTGGCCGGGCGTGTACTTCTCCAATTCGGCAGTCACATGTCCAAAGAAGACTTTCGACCACATCAGAACGGGCAGTCTTCGGTCATCCGCCGTAAACCAAATCCATATTCGAGCACCCTTGTCCTTCTTGAAAATGCCCCCGGATTCCAAACGTGGCTCGACTTTGAAACATTCAAACTCCCCTGCAGGCGTCGTCACTTTTTCCTTCTTGCCAATGACAACCTGAAGATTGTAAGTTTTGTTGATATCATGAGTGGGAATCACCAGGACGGTATCTTCGGCAAAGGGCAGCATTCGAACCCAGAATAGGGCACTCAGTGCATCCTGTACCCAAACGGGAATCGGGTATTCTCCCTTCAATACTCCGTCATCGGTCAATTGCGCAATTTCCTTCTCATAAAGATACTCAACAGATTTCTCGTCGCGATACTTCCCTTCTCGCAGCTTCTTATGAAACCGATGAGTGTACAGGCTATCATAATCAAACCAAGTTTCAGCCAAGTCTCGCACCTTGAATATGACATCGAAACTCTTTGCCGACCGTGCCTGCGACACCGCGTGATAGCAAAGCTGACCGCGCACTGATGCGGTATCCTCGATAGCGATTCGAGCTTTGCCCGCGGGAATCACTCCATAGCGCACATGGTAGTCGAGAGATTCTCCGATCCCGAAAGGCCGATAGGCGGACAGGTCAATGGAGTCCTCACCCACGCCGACACGAGCAAAGAGAATTGCGAAAAGAAGCGGCGCAAAAAACCTCAACACATTTTCTCCTTACGATACTTGTTTCCCAAAACCTTCACGATTCGTTCCAACTCGCTTTCAAGTTCATTAAAGCAGCGTTGATATTGGATCGGATCCATCCCGATGGGGTCAGCTATGTTTCTATCACGGGGAATGTCCTCGCGTTCATAGAGCTTCAGCAAGTGAGTGTCCGCCGCTTCTTCCGGGTAAGTCTCCGAAAGTAAATGAGTATGGCTTTCGGTCATGCCAAGAATGACATCGGCTTCTCGCATCAGCGCGGAAGTCAGTTGCCTTGAGCGATGCTGATTCAGTTTGAGCCCGTGCTCAAGGCAGACTCCTATGGCCAAGGGGTGAGCAGGAAAGCCTTCCTCCGCGGCAACTCCTGCTGACGCAACTTGGATACCCTGCAAACCATGATGCGCCAGTTTCTGGCGAAGAATGACTTCTGCCATGGGACTGCGACATGTGTTGCCCGTGCAAACGAACAGAATCGTCATGCGTTGGATCCTTCCCCCAGAAAGGCGTGGATTTCATTCGCCGGAATCGCGCCTTTCCGCACAATTCTCACCGGCGAGGTGCGCGCCTCTACGACAGTCGAGGGGACGCCCGGCACAGTCTCGCCACCATCAATCGCCAAAGCGGCCTTTTCCATGACAGCACTCTCGATGTCGCTGAAAACTGCCGGTGGCGCTGCCCCAGGTCGGTTGGCACTGGTGGCCCAGAGAGCTCCGTCTCCAGCGGCTATCAGCTCTCGAAGAAACTCATGGCGTGGAAGCCGATAGCCGATCGAGCCATCGGGAGCGGCGAACTCACGATTGATTGCGAGGCTTCCGTGCCATACGATGGTCAAAGCTCCCGGCCAGAATTTCTGAGCCAAGCGAAGCGCCGTACCATCCAGGGCTCGACCGGCGACGCGTTCCATGATTTCGAGGCTTGATACCAATAAAGCGTAAGCTTTTTGTTCGCGTGCTCCTTTCAACTCCATGAGGCGGTCATACACGGAAGGCATGAACGCCGCACCTCCGATTCCATACACTGTATCTGTGGGAAAAATGAGCAAAGAACCCTGCGCGACCGCGAGCGCGGCTTCCTCAAGAACTTGGCTCCTGCTCTCAGGGGTCAGCCGGAGAATTCGTGTCTTACCAGTTTGAGACAATGCGATTGAGAATGTCTTCGGTCAGTTTGCGCACCGCGGCGTCAATTCCGATTTGCCGATCCGCCAGCGAACCGGAATAGGTGTAATTTCCCCAGGCCGTGAAAGTTTGTTTCCAAAGGTCTTCGCTCGTGCGCGTGTTTTCCAATGCGATTTCGCACGAAATTCGAAATTGGTATTCCGATACTTGCTCATCGGTGCTATAGGTATGGGGCGTGTCGTCTATCCGCAAGATTATTCCGTGTAGGATCGCATCGGCGTGAGCTTCATCTACAATTTTGAGAATTCCTTCGCGCTGAAATCCTGCGACAAGAGCATCCGTAATCGTTTCCTGGATGCCGAACTCAGCCGTCTGATTTTCAAAAAGAGGAATGGCGATGCTCTTAATATCCCCCGGCACGGCTCCCGAGAAGGAATAGGTTCCGCAACCGCTCATTAGCGCACTCACCATGAATAGCAGAATCATCATAGGCTGAATCGGCACACCAGTAATTTGCTGCCTCATATTCTCTATAGACATCTGCGCGTTTCTCTTCTAGATGAACTCATATTCCTTGAGTTTTCGGTAGAGGGTGCGTTCCCCAATCCCGAGAGCTTGAGCGGTCTTGCGGCGATTTCCTCCATACTCAGCCAGCGTCCGGCGGATCTGTTCCTTCTCCATCTCCTCTAATTTCATCGCAGTGCTTTCATGATTCAAGCGACTTTGATCTTGCGCTTGCTCGATGGCGGTTTTCAACAGAGTTTTCACCTCGCCGACCTCCCGGCGCAAATCGAGGAGCATGCGAAAAATGAGCTCGCGTTCGAGAACTTCCGGAGCCTTATCCAATTTGACAGGCAAAAGAGCCGGTTCTGATGCAGGAGAAAGGCCGCGGCGAACCATTTCCCCCGTGATTGTGTCTGCGCCGCGCTCCAGAGTGGCGACAGTCTCCACAGTATTGCGGAGTTCGCGCACATTACCCGACCAATACTGCTCGCGCAGAATCTGCTCCGCATCCGCAGAGAAAGTCGGAATTGGGATGCGATTCCGGCGACAGAAAGCTCTCAGAAAATGATTCACTAATAACGGAATGTCATCTCGCCTTTCGCGCAGCGGCGGAACCGTGATGGTTATAGTTTTCAACCGGTAGAAGAGATCTTGTCGAAATTGACCGGAAGCAACCGCATGGGCAAGATCACGGTTCGTGGCGGCCAAGATGCGCACATCTACTCGATGAACCACACTGGAACCCACGCGCATGAACTCACCGTTTTCCAACACCCGCAGGAGCTTTACTTGCGATGCCAACGGAATATCTCCAACCTCGTCCAGAAGAATCGTCCCGCCATTGGCCAACTCAAAATAACCAGATCGGTTTTTGTCGGCGCCGGTGAAAGCACCCCGCTTGTGTCCGAACACTTCGCTCTCAAAGATACCCTCTGGAATTGCGCCGCAGTTGACGGTGAGCATCGGCTTGGCTCGGCGGGGGCTGAGCTCATGCAATTGGCGCGCGACAAGCTCCTTGCCCGTCCCGCTTTCTCCCAAGATAAGAACGGAAATATCCGTTGGCGCCACTTGAGCAATCAGGCTGCGCACTTGCCGCATAGCCTCCGATTCACCCAAGAGTGGCACGGTCTCCGCCATTTTGTTTTGCCTTGTCATTCGGCCGATATCCTTCCGAAACCTGAGTCCGGGAACCCTCAAGCGGCGCGCCAAATTGTAGGCTTTCTCGCTTGCTTGAGCGATATTCTGTCCGACCCCCACTGCATTTAGAACTCTTCCCCCCGCCGAAACGATCCCGTCCTCGCTCACCTGAGTTCCAGCATGAAAGACGATGGCATCGTTCATTTCCTGAGAAGGAAAGCGAAGACGGATGCCTTTCTCGTAGGCGTCGGGATAGCCAGCGGCAGCCAAAACGACGCAAACTGCCACTCCTTCTGGCTCAGGTTTTCCGACATCGCGGA
>DYHQ01000081.1 GCA_020724065.1 Candidatus Puniceispirillum sp.
ATCCACTCGAAGCCGAGCCGCCCCCACCGAATCTCGCTCCGTCTGATAGGTGAATCCGTGGTCAATCCGCGCATCTCGCTCCGTAGTCCCCGCCGAAAGCGGACGGAATCCGCTCGTATCGAAATTCAATTTGGAAGTGAGAAATGCAACCGCAACGGTTCGCGCACTGTCTTGCGCCAGCGAATCGCCGGGCGCTCTTTCGTCCAACTCATGCTCAAAGCGTACGACTTCCCCTCGCGGACTCACATGTACAATTCGCTCTTCCTTCTGAAGTGGCTTGAAGAAGCGAACAACGAATTCCGCAAGCGGAAGTCTCTGGCTATTCACATACCGCTCAATTCCTTCAGTTCCCGCCTCTTGCATCAGGTACTGAACAGCCGAACTCGAAAGCTCCTCGTGGGACGAATACACTGCGCCTCGCCAGCCCTGCACCAGCAGATTCTGCTCCTTCAAAAATGTCTCCGCCCGCTGTTTCACCGCAGCCGGACTCACTTTCCAGATGATCCCGTCCCCCATCTTCTTCACTGGAACAATATAGAGCAGCAGTACCGCCAACACGGCAAGTCCGAGCCAGACTCGCCATTTCCCCTCGGACCATCGGGGCGCTTGCCAAGTGACTTCCGGTGCAGGCGGCGCTACTTTGGGAACGACCGTCCCGCGCCGCGCCGCCATTCCCATCTCCCAATCCCGATTCCTCAAACCCTCCTCAGTGGCAAACGCGCGATGCCGAATGACATAAATCAGAGCAATCGCGAGCGGAACAAGCAACACCGCACTGACAATGATTCCTGAAATTATCAGATAGGTGCCGCCCGACTTCAGCAAGAAGAAACCAATCAAAAATGCGTCCACCGTATAATGCCACACGAGCGTTGCCAAAATTCCGAAGCGCAACATCACATATCCCGCGACCACGCCAATCGCGCCGACCTCGATGCCCCGAACCCATCCCGGCTGCTGAGGATAACTCGAATGCATGAATCCCCAAATCAGTGCCGGAATGAGCACCGCAGGAAAAGTGCTTCGGAAGATTTTTTTCAGGAATGGAATCGCAAACAGACGAAAGCCGAACTCCTCAAAAGTGGCCGCATAGAAGGAAATCACCAAGGGATACAGCCACGGCAAATAGGCCGAAACCGCATTGGAATATTCCACCTCCTGCGGCGCCCAAAATCCGACTCTCTTTCCCAACAAATAAAAGAGAATCACGAATGCAATATGCCCAAATGCCATCGCATAGCCGGCAATCGTGGCCCGCGCGAAAGCCCGAGTGCGAGTCGCGGCTCCCGAAAAAGTCCGTTCGAGGCTCAACTTCTCCGGCAGAAGCCGCCGATAAAGTGGCTCTCCCGATTGAGCGGAAAGCCAAACCACGGCACCAACGAGCGCCGCGCCAACGACCGAAATGAGCACGAACTTCAAGAAGAAACTCGCAAAGGACTCCGTCGTTTCATAGGCGGAAAAGACCAGCGGCAGGGAATTGAGAGCCATCAGAAAAAGTCCCACCCCCAGCGCGACTCCGACTGTCAGCGGCACGCGACCGGCCAAATTGCGCGCGCGTAATTCGCGAAACAGCGTCACCACAATGCCCACGGCGAGAAGCAAGGCGAGAAATTCAGCCAAGTTCTGGAAGAGTTCGTTCGAGGCGCGCTCCCCTTCATACTGGCGCTCCCATGCCTCAGGAATCTTGACATATTCTCGAAAGAAGCCGACCTCATCACCCTGAATTTCCACGCGATATCGGAGCGTCGCTTCTTTGGCCCGAAAATCACGCTTCTCCCATTCAAACTTGTGCTCGCGACGGTTTGGCATATCGGTCGAAACGGCAATCTTCTCCTCCAAGTCACCCAATGCAACGTCGGTCATCGCAAGAAGATGCTGCTGCGCCAAAACCCTCGCACTGTCGAGCGAGAGGAAAGCTCCCGCAGCGTTCTCTTCGAGGTGGCGTGAGTATTCCGTGAAGCGGCCGCCGGGAGTGTAGTGAACCTCGTATTCCAACTTCTTCAACGGCTGGAAATAGCGGACATACCAGTACCAGACCGCCACCGAGTCGGCCATCAGGCGATTCGCTCGCTCCAGACCCACCTCGCGTTCCAGGTAGTTCGAGGCCATTTGGTCCATTGAGAAAACAATCGCTCGATGAAAATCACCGACATTCTGCACGCCGCGCTCTCGCAAGAACTCCGACGATTCTTGCAGCGCTTGCGGGCGCGTCAACTTGAACTTCACCGATGCCAGAGGGAAGGCATCGTAGAAATAATTCGCAAAGATAAAGACTCCCGCCGCCACACAAATCAATGTAGCGAGCAGGAGTCCTCGCCAGGGATGCTGTTGAATCTCCATCGAACCTCCCTGTTAGAAAGAATAGCTCAGTTCTTTGGGTCACGGAACACATGATCGCCGTCGGGGGTCTCCAGACCCACGATGGCGCCATTGCAGCTCTGGAGAGCCACAACGGCGAGCAGGTTATACGCTCAAATTGCAGCGCTCGCTATTTCTGCGCCAGCACCAACCATCCGCCCCCTTGCCTGTTGTCACACCACACATCCATCATCATACAAAACGCCGCCGGAAGATACGCAAGAATGAAGTACGGAAGTAGAAGAGGCAAGAACAATTTGGACATGTTTTGAAGACGCATCGGAATTCGCTGCAGAAGTCGCCAAGCGACCCCGCCCCACGGGCCGTACGTGCGTTTCATCGAGAGAATGTGAAATCCAGCCTCTTCGAGCTTCTGTCGAAACTCGCTTTCCGTGTAGCCTTCCCGCACATGCTCACCAACCACACTATGGAATCCCGTTCCGGTGCTTCCGCTCGCCGTCGGAGTCGCAACAAGAAAATATCCCTCATTTCTGAGCGACGCAAAAATATTGGCAAAGACCTTCTCATCCTCAAGGACATGTTCCATAACATCCACGGAAAGGGCCAAATCAAAGGTGTCGAGCTGCCGAAATTCGGTCAGGTCGGCGCATTCGTAAGTGCAATGCGCATCTCCCGCTTTGGTCGCCAACCATCGCGCATCCTCCACCTGCTCGCGCTTGACATCAATGCCCAGAATCTTGGAATTTGTGAAATGACGCGCCATGAAATGCGTGTATTGACCGAAACCCATCCCCGCATCGAGAATCATCCACGAAGTGCGCCGGCGCGAGAGCTGCCGCAACGCTTTCTTCACATGCCATTCGCGCAAAAAAAGCGCGCCAAGCGCCGCGAAAAAAAGGCGTCGCCGCCACACGCTCCTGGCCACTAAACGCCCCAACCGCCCCTTCAATGGGTCGTAATCAATTTCCTTCTGAATCATCCCTTTCCCCGTAACATCGGATGTAGCGCCCGGCGAGGTTGTTGCTCAAATTGCAGAGGACGCAAAACTCGTCGTGGTGTGGTCTCCAGACCCGCCTGGCGAAGCCTAAAGTTCGACAGACTATCGCATCGTTCTCAGATTCCGGCCAGGTTGAGAACCCGGATCGGCGAAAAATGGTTTGGGCAACAAGTCCGCACGGCAGTGCGCCTTCCCATCAACGCATAATATCAAGAGCACAAACAGGGTGCACCGATAGTCCCGCACCCTGCTTGACAATCATTCGAAATCCAACCTACCGACGCACCGAAGTGTAAAGGGCGTCAAGGTAGGCGCCGACATAGATTCCAATAGCGACATACCCGACGACATTCCTCGCTCGCCAAACGCGCGTGTATTCATCATAGGCTGTCATCCCCTCGTTTCCCTCTCGAGCCTCGTAGATATTGTGCCGCCGATTCACTTCCGCTTGAAGGATTACCAAAGTCGCCAGCGAAAGAATCTGCAAGGAGGTCACCACCGCTCCCCGCACTCTCTGCCCTTTGTAATACTGTCCCCATCCCGGCAGAACCAGCGACCGCCACGACGCATTGAAACGAAGCTTCTCCTGGGGCAAAACCTCGGCATCCGGCTTGGCCGCATGCACTTCATGCTCACGAAGAGCTTCTTCAAAAACTTCCCGAACCTTAGGCGGAGTTTTTTGGGGATCGGGCCGCCAATGTGGATACAATAGCAGAATTTTGGAATACTCTTTGCGAGCAAAGTCATTTCGTTCCAATGCAACATAGGCGTAGGCAAGTATCTCACGGAAGTTGATTTCCTCAAATTTGTCCTTCGGCGGCTCAGGTTCAATCGCTTGGAACGCATAGAATGCAGCCTTCTCATACTCGGCATCTTCGTAACAAGCTTTGTGCGCCAAATTGTACAGACTGTCCGCGTACGACTCCGCCCTGCACTGAGCCGAGACCAAAATCAAGATCCCTGCGGCGACTGCGAATACTGTGCGCATGGCATTCCTCCCGCAAAATCACTCGCCGAGGCGGCTCGCCTGAGCCGCCCGCAACACAACAAGAATTACTCCGCCTTCGCTTTCTTCACCGCCTCCGTCAGCGCGGGCACGACCTTCAGCGCATCGCCGACAATTCCGTAGGTTGCCGCTTTGAAGATCGGCGCTTCCGGGTCTTTGTTGATGGCGACAATCACTTTCGAGCTGCCCATTCCCGCCAGATGCTGCACAGCACCCGAGATGCCAACGGCGATATAGAGAGTCGGTGAAACGGTTTTGCCGGTTTGTCCTACCTGGTCCGAGTGAGGTCTCCAGCCCGCATCAACGGCCGCTCGCGATGCCCCGACCGTGGCCCCGATGACTTTGGCCAAATCTTCGACAATCGAGAAATTCTCCGGCCCCTTCAAACCACGCCCTCCCGAAACAATGAGATCAGCCTCCGTAAGGTCGAGAGTCGCGCCGGATTCTTGCTTGACTTCGCTCACTCTCGCCCGAATCTTGCTTGCGTCCAAGGCCACTTGCCGCGTTTCAATGGTAAGGGATTTGCCATTCACCTCCTGAGGCAGGAAGATCTTAGGCCGCAGAGAAATCACGCCCCAGTCGCTCTGAATTGTCACCCAAAGATGCAGTTTGCCGCCATAGATAGGACGAAGAGCCTTCACATGCCCCTCTTCCACTTTCAGCTCGACGCAATCGCTCACAAGTGGGCGATCCAATTTCGCGGCGACGCGAGCCGCCAAATCTTTGCCCAATGCCGACGCAGGAAAAAGCACCGCCGCAACAGGCGACTCGGAGCGAATAACCTCCGCCATAGCTTGCGCATAGCCCTCGGTCGAATAGCTCTCGAGCAATGGATCACTGACTTGAATTAGTCGGTCTGCGCCATACGGAGCGAGCTCTTCAGCAGCTCCTTGGATCGGCGGCCCCACAAGCACACCTGTAACCTCTGCCCCAATGTCCTTGGCAATCGCACGAGCCGCAGATAGTATCTCCTTGGCCACTCCCCGTAGTTTTCCTTGCTTCGACTCGCAAAATGCGATAATGTGCGACATAGGTCGAATCCTTCACCAATTACAGCACTTTCGCTTCTTCTTTCAGCAGCCGCACCAATTCGCGTACAGCTTCGACCCCTTCGCCAACGATACGCCCTGCCACTCGCGTCGGAGGCAGTGCGATTTGAAGAGGCTCCACGCGTGATTGCACGGGTGCCGGTTCCTTCTCTTCAATCGGTTTCTTTTTTGCGGCCATAATCCCTTTGAGCGAGGGATAACGCGGTTCGTTCAGCCCTTTCTGCGCGGTCACCAGACAGGGAAGATGCGCTTCCACAATCTCGTAACCGCCTTCCACTTCTCGCTTGGCGCGAACTTCTTCATCCGAAATCTGCAGCTCCACGGCCACAGACACACTCGGAATGTCCAACAGCTCCGCGACCATCACGCCCACCGCTCCGCTGTCATCATCAATCGCTTGTTTCCCGCAGAGAATCAGGTCATAGCTCATCTCTTTGATTGCCGCCGCAAGCGCCTTGGCGGTTGTCAGACTGTCGAAGCCTGGCACGCCCTTGACATGCACCCCGCGATCCGCACCCAAAGCTAACGCCGCGCGCAAACCCTTCGTTGCTGAATCATCTCCATAGGAGACCGCGACAATTTCATCCGCGCCGCTCTTCTCGCGGATTCGCAACGCTTCCTCGACGGCGTACTCATCATACGGATTGAGAATCAGATTCACATCCGCCAGATTCACCGCTTTGCCATCCGCCGTCGGGCGAATGGATGCTTCACTATCAGCCACGGTCTTCAAAAGCACAAGGATTTTCAAATCAACCTCCAAGAAGAATATCCAATGTCTGGTAGGGGCACGGCGTGCCGTGCCCGCTACCTCTTCGCCGAGGCAGATCCCCTGATCTGCCCGCAATGTTCGTCTCGTGAAAAATTTAACAGATGAAATAAAACAAAAAAGTCCGACAATTTCAACTCGCGAGCCGCCGACGATTCTCCGCCCAAACGCCGATGGAGAAAAGCCCCATCAGCATCATCCCGGCAAGAATCCCTCCTCCCCATCCACCTTGCGGCCATCCTGTCCAAATCAGCAGCAGCGAAGTGTGACCTCCCAATATAAGAAGATGGAAAAGAATCGCAGCGCGGATGCCTGCCCGCAGCACCAACAGTGCGGCAATCAAAGCCCACACGAACCAAAGAAGAGTATTCCAACCCAAAGCGCCAGTTACACCGAAAAGCACCGCCACTATCGCCGAAATCACAACGGCAGCGGCGCGATTTCGCAGAAACGCCAGCAAGATAATCAACACAAAGAAACGAAAAATGCCCTCATGCCAAATAGCGTGAAGCAGAGTTTGGAAAGCCGCCATTAGCAGTGAAACAGGAGCGCTGAGAGAAAAGGCGAGCTCGTTGGCGGCCACCGGCAAAAATCCTGCAGGCTTTCCCAAAGCGGAGAAGAGAGTCTCAATAATGAGAACCACCAAAACGCATGGCGCCGCTGCCCGCGCGGCAGCCATCCATGCGTCAGCCCAATTTCGATGGGATGGAGCCAATCGAGTCAAGCTGGCAACGGCTGGCAATTGTTCGCGCGCAAGCGCTTCCGCTGTCGCCACGGCAAGCCCTATTATGCACGCCGCCTGAATCGCCTCGGTAAGCGCAGCCAAATAGATGCTCGAAAAACCTGAAACTTCACAATAGCCGACGCGAAGGAGATGTTCGACGAAAACGAGACAAAAAGTGAATCCTCCCCAGAACAGAGACGGTCGCCAAGCAAGGGATCGTGGAAACCGAATCAAGACTCCCGCCGCCGCGAGGAAAATCAATAAAACGCCAATCAACCGTCGCCAGAACTCGCCTCCATCACCCCAAGGCCAATTCTCATGTCGTGAAACCCCCTCTCCCTCGACAATCGCCGCCTCGCTCAGATGCTCGCCCGTCAGCACAAGTCGCAGCTTCCGACTTTCCCCAAGAACTTCCGGCCACCGATATTCAAATAGATACTCACTGTGGTGCAACTGCGTCCTGAGGGTTTCCGCTTCGAGCTGAAGGCCATCAAGCGATAGCCCCAGAACACTCGTTGCCTCTTGCGAAACGCGTTTGCGAGCCTCCTCCCTACGCAACGGCGCCTCGGTCGCTCCCTCTTCCTCGTCATGGAACAAACGAACAATTCGACCGCCTTGATTCAACTCCAGCAGCCAAGTGTCCCAACCTGTGCGCTCAAGCCGGAATTGATGCGTGAAGGTGGGACGCAGTGCAAATACCATGGAATCACGATGTTCTCCCCATACGCCCTCGGGGTGGTAGCGAATAGCGCGCGTCAGCCGATACTGAGCAGGCTCTTCACCTTGGCTCATCACCAAGTTCTTGGCCGAAGTCACGATCTCGCTCGCAGAACGCCAAGAGCTTTGCCACGGACATGCAAAAAGACCAATCGCTAACAGAGCGAGACCAAAGATTAGAGCGTAGCAAGCCGTCTCTTGGGACGGACCAAGAGCAGGGCGCTCCGCTTTCAGTGGCTGGAAAGCTTCGTTGGAGATTTCGGAAGGATTCACATTACGAGCGCGGGATCGCCTTTGCCCGTGCGCAGAATTTGAGGTTCATCGCCCGTGAGATCCACGACCGTTGAGGGCTCGCCGCCAATCATACCCGAATCAAGGATAAGGTCTATGGTATGCCCAAGCTTCTTCTCGATTTCATCCGGGTCGCCCAGAATCTCGCCCTCGGGGGTCGTGACGCTGGTGGAAGTGATGGGCCGGCCAAATTCGCGCAAAAGCCCTAACGCCACCGGATGATCCGGCACGCGAATGCCCACCGTCTTTTGGCGAGTCAACGCAAGTTTCGGAACTTCACGCGTGGCGGCTAGAATGAAGGTATAGGCTCCGGGTAAACAACGCTTCATAATCTTATAGGCTGGCGTGGAAACATGCGCGTAGCGAGCGATGTCGGTCAGGTCACCGCAAAGGAAAGAAAGGCTGTGGAATTTCGTCTGTCCCTTCATGACGAGTGCGCGCTCCATCCCTTTCTTGTTGAAAATGTCGCAGCCCAGCCCGTACAGCGTGTCCGTTGCATAGACCACAAGCCCTCCGGCCTCCAAAACGCTGGCCGCCTTGCACAAATGGCGGCCTTGAGGATTGCGCGGATCAACTTTCAAAATCATGTGCCGTCCTCACCAGGTCTTACTTCAACGCTGTAATAATAGCAAGATTTTCGTAAAGGTCAAGCCGGAGAAACAGAAACGGAGTGACTTTTCAGTCACCCCGCCGTGGCGGATTGCACAACTCTTCTCCCCCCGCCAGCGGGGGGAAAAGGAGTTTTTCTTGAAATAACATTTGACAGGGAAGAGCAGTTTTCCATGTCTTGTAGACATCATTTGCTTTTTGACCGAGGGGAAAAATGAGCAAGCAGCTTCGCGTCATTCCCATCATGGATGCTTGTCATTCGCACCACTATTGTTGTCATTCCCGCGAAAGCGGGAATCCACAATGCAAACCTACCATACCCGCATCTTGCCTTCGTCAAAGCGGGGAACCCTCCATATCGGAGTGATCAACGATCAAGAAGAGTGTATGAACATAAGAATTGAGAAGAGAATCGCCCATGGCGGGATTCCTATTATGACTCGGGAGAGAGTGGATTCCCGCTTTCGCGGGAATGACACTCTGGACTGCCCGTGCGGGAATGACACTCTGGATTGCCTGTGCGGGAAAGACACTCTGGATTGCCTGTGCGGGAAAGACACTCTGGATTGCCTGTGCAGGAATGACACTCTTGACTGGTTTCCGGGAATGACAGGCGACCATTTGGGCGCGGGCCTCCGCCGTGGTCGCTTTGTTGCAGCCGCACGCTGCTCCTTCAGAAAGGAGATCTATTTCGAGAAAGGTTCAGAAAGGGAGGTCGCCTACTTTATCAATAACGCCTTCGTCGTCACCGCCAAGTCGCCCGCCGTCAATCGCACGAAATAGATTCCAGAAGCGAGTCCCGACGCATCATATCGCAGTTCATGATCGCCAGCCGTTTGCATCCCTTTCACAAGCTCTCTGACTTCCCTTCCCGTCACATCATAAATCCTGATACGAATTTCCCGGGCACGCGGAAGCTCAAACGAAATCGTTGCCGTCATATTGAACGGATTCGGATAGGCCGAAAGCGAAATCTTCTCAGGAATCACTTCCGCCCTTGTCTGCTCGACACCCAAAAAAGTGTCCCATCCAACGGCGCCAATTTTCAGAACCGCGGCATTCGTCTCATCCAATTCAATCCACAGCACCACAACGCGGCCATCCTCTGCAATCGCAAGATTCGCCTCGACGATTCGATTTCCCTCAGTCGCCTCCCAGAAAACACCAAGCGGCTGAACCTCCACGCCATTCGTATCCACCCGCGCCAACATGATTCTCGCCGAATACACCAAGAGCGCCGCAAACCCATAATCCGGATGCCACGCAATCGCATCCGGGTCGCGATCAAGCGGAAGGGCATAGAGTTCAAGGCAATTTCCGGTGGTATCCACCTCGACAATCCGAGGGTGAGGATATTCGGGATACCACCCATCTACTCCTGAAAAGACGAGCAGTCTGCCTTCGTGCGTTCTCTCAAAACGCAAATTGTTCCATGTGCAGGGAAGTGCGCGCTCGAATTCGCCATAAGGATCCTCCAAAGGTGGCACGATCTTCAGAAGAGAGCCCTCCACCCAACCAAATCCCTCAATTTGCGAAAGCAGAACGAAAACTGTATCCGGAGCAAAAGAGATTGTCTGTATCCCCGTCGGCCCGTATAGAAAAGACTGTGAACTTGCTTCCAAAGTGCTCTCAAGGTTCGTGCCATCGAAAAAAGCAACTTTTGGAAAGAACGCCGGTTCATAATATATGTCGGTGATCATCCCCCAAATCCAATTGGCGAGCCACCCGCCGCCAATCCGACTTGAGATAGACTCCGCCTGAAGCCAACTGCACCACTCGCCCGCGCAGGAACTGTGGTCCAGCTCCGTTGCGCTTGTCTCATTGGGTGTGGCAATCAGCGCCCAGAGTACGCTGTATCCACCACTCGCAGAGAGGATTGCCGCTGCCCAACTTCCGTCCGTCTGGTTTTCCACATCCGTGATGTCTTGCGCCCAGCCTGCTTCCTGAAATAGCACTTCAGGCCCGGACACTACCTCCTCAGAGACCAGCGAAAATGAGACCAGACGAACCGCATCCGAATCCCCCGAATTCTGAACATAGAAGATGTCCGCGAGGCTGTCGGCCCGCAGTGTGATATGAGGATCCTTGAGCACCGTTCCACCTCCTGCCTCAAGCACGATGTACGGCCCTTCGATTGGCTGACCAACAGCAAGTCCAGCCAGGACCAGGACAGAGAACAACATCAAAGCTTTCATTTCAACTCCCTTGGCGAGTTAATGACCGATTCAGCCGCTGCAGATTCCAGATGCAATATACAAAAGAATCCTGCCGAAAGCAAAGCCTCTGCCGCCAGGAACTCCTCGCCGTGGCGGGTCTCCAGACCCGA
>DYHQ01000007.1 GCA_020724065.1 Candidatus Puniceispirillum sp.
CCACCAAAAATCAAAAGGGGCCATCCCATACTTATGGGACAGCCCCTTCTCTTGGTAGCTTATCAAGGATGCATTCACCGCGAAGGGGCGGTCGCTCGCGCCGAACGCGGTTGACTTTGGGAGCAAAAATTGCTATAGTTTTTCATAATTCGCATGCCTTAGAGACAGCTAACCACTGACCTACAGTAAGGAGGAGTCCATGAAGAGCCTGGTCAAAGGATTTATCCAACTTACCGCTTGGTTGACATTCTTTTGCCTCTCGGTCACGGCGCAGGTGGTCGTCCATGAAGTGGATGCACCTTCCGATGTTGTGAACGGCCTGTGCTGGGACGGCCAAGCTCTTTGGGTCAGTGATAGCAGCAGTTCTGCAATCTGGCGTGTTGATCCTACAAACGGCGCGACCTTGAAAACTCTGATAGGCCCCGTGGCGGGTTCAGACGGGCTCGCATGGGAAAACGGTTATCTGTGGACAATGTCGGGAGTCCAATCGGACCAGACGCTATACAAGCTGGACACAATAAACGCTACTGTCGTCTCACAAATCCCGGATCCGTCGCACGGCTATGGTGACGGCTTGGGTTGGGAGGGGAGCGGGCTTTGGATTTCCGTCTATTATCCGCAGGATGTTCTTCTCAAGGTGAATCCCGCAACTCAGGAAACGCTGCGCGTTTTCGCCGCGCCCGGGGACGAACCCTATGGACTGGCGTTCGACGGGATTGCCTTATGGAACAGCTCTGAGGATGACGACGCCGACCGGGTTTATCGTCTTGAGCCCACCTCGGGTCAAGTGCTTTGGTCCTTTGAGCTTCCGGAACACACACCGGCTCCGGGACGCCGACCTCGCGGACTGGCTTGGGATGGAGATTACCTCTGGATCCTGGCTTACGACGAGGATTCCTGGGAGATGAAGATTCTTCAATACGATGTCAGCAATGCAGAAAATCCTGATATTGACTTCTCGGTGCCATTCCACGATTTTGGATCTCATGTGGTCGGATTTCCTGTGGTCTGGGGCGCCGAGGCGGCAAACATCGGCAATGTGGTTCTTTCCATTGACAGCGTTCGTTTCTTTGAAGGAGCCGCCTATCATGTTCTCGAACCCGACTCGTTTCCCGTGACCATAGCGTCCGAAGCGGCGCGGTTGTTTATCATTGAGTTCGCTCCACCGGCAGCAGGTCTGTTTCGAGATACACTGGCTGTCTATTCCAGCGACCCGGATGAGAATCCCTTTTTTCTTACAATGGTCGGCACGGGACTACCTGATGAGGGAGATGTTGATGTTCTTCCATCGCCCATTGAGTTTGGATTGGTTCGCATTGGCAATCCCGTCCTTTCCACCAGTCGAACCGCGGAGATTTGGAATGTGGGAACGGGGAACTTGACCATCTCGTCGGTCGAAGTCGAGGGGGAGTGCTTCAGCATGGATCCCTTTGAAGTTCCGATGGAAATTGACAGCTCGGCCTACACCCATGTCCGCGTGTGGTTCGCACCTATGGAAGCACGCGAATATGAAGGCATTCTCAGAATCGAATCCGACGATCCCGACGAAGGCGTTTTGGAAGTACTGTTGCGCGGTACGGGAGATGATTCTCCCTACGATGGCGGAGATATGTTCTGGTACTATTGGGCGCAAGGCAATTGGGAAAATGGAATCAACTCCACGACCTGGATCCCCGATGTGAACGCGGATGGTGTCGCTGATGTTCTGGCCGCCAGTGAGAATCATCTTGTGTATTGCTTGAACGGCAGTTCGAGCGGACTTGCAGATACTTTCTGGACTTATGACACCGGAGCCGATCCGATGCACTCGGGAATCGTATGGCATGAGCGGGGCATGAGCGCTTGCCCTGACCTGACGGGAGACGAAATCAGTGAGGTGCTTATCGGCACCTCCGGAGGCAGCCGGTCTGTCTATGCGCTCTCAGGTGCGGACGGGACGGAACTCTGGATGTTCGATACGCGCTTTTGGGGCGATGGCAGTTGGGTTTACGAGGTCTATCCGATTTCGGATGTGAACGGGGACTTCGTCGCGGATGTCTTGGCGGCTGCAGGAGATGATGGAAACGGAACCGGTCCGCGCAGAGCTTTTGCTCTGAATGGCGCCGATGGTGAACTTCTTTGGGCCGGGCCGGCATCGGTAGCCTATTTTTGCGTGCGAACCGTCACGGATGTCACGGGCGATGAAATACCGGATGCGGTTGCAGGAGATACGGATGGAGGGGTCATGGGTCTTGATGGCGCTTCAGGAGCTCCCATTTGGCAAGCGTCCGTCGGCGGTGGCTCACCTGTCTTTGTTCTTGTGGCGATGGGCAATGCGAATCCGCAGCAGACTTCCACAGAGGATGTCGCCGTTGCATCAGCGTACGAAGGCATCTACTGTCTCGATGGCGGCAATGGGGCGCGAATTTGGTTCAAAGATGTGAATTCCATCGTCTATGAAATCGCGGCGGGTTTCGATGTCACCGGGGATGGTATCCGGGAAGTCTATGTCGGCACGGTCGGCGGGCGCGTGATTTGCCTCGATGGAAGCAATGGATTCGAGATTTGGTCTATCATCGCTGACCCTATCTCGGCAGCCAATGTTCTCTCGATGACGATGATTCCCGATGTGAACAACGATATGGTGGATGACATTGTCGCAGGGACCCTGGGCGATTATATTGTGCTCATTGATAGTTGGGATGGCATGGTTCTTTGGGCGACTCGGGGGCAAAGCCCTTATGACGCGATAGATGCTGTCGGGGTCCTTCCGGACATTGACGGGAATGGGTCGTGGGAGATATTAGCTGGCAATCGAGAGGGAATTATTCAAGCTTTGTCGGGAGGTCTTGATGCTTCGTCCGCACCGGTCGGCATAACTCTCCCTGAGGTTTTTGCTCTCGGGCCAAATTATCCTAATCCCTTCAATCTCAGTACGATAATTCTCTATTCGCTTGCACAAGGCGGTCATGTGAAATTAGTCATCTATGACCTTTTGGGACGCCGTGTGGCGACCCTCATGGACGCCGCCCAATCCGCCGGACGGCACGAAGTGTTCTGGTCTGGAGCGAGTGAGCGTGGCATGTCAGTCGCATCGGGAGTCTATTTCATTGAGATGCGAACAGGAGCTTTTTCGGCAACGCGCAAACTTGTCCTCCTAAAGTAGGTGTGCTTCGTCACGGTCAGTGAGGTCATCATGCAACAGAGCCGATTCTCCACAGTCTCGCAGGCGCGGCAGATGCTTTTCGTTCTCACGCTTCTGAGCAGCATCGCAATGTTCACTGCTCCGGTGCGTGCAGTGCGAATTGTCGAGATTCCGGCTGTCACGGATTCGGCCATCATTGGCGTTGCCGGGCTTGGCGTGCGGTTTCTGGATGCCAAGATAGAGAAGGTGAATCCGCGGGTGGGAATTCAACCGCGGCGAGTTCTGTGGAACCGAGAGAATGGCTATGTGACAGGCCTCGCGGACGAAGAGACTGTGGAGCGCCTGGAGCGCGCGGGAATTGCGTATCGGGATAATGGCCCCTACAATGCGTCCGCTTGGCATGGCACACCGCAAGTCATCTGTGATCTCCCCTATCAGTGGGGCTGGCCGCGCCCCATGTTAGGTTGGCCGACGATCTACGGACACACGGCAACGATATCCGATTTCGATGGCAATGGCGATTTGGAGGTTCAGCTCTCAAATATCGAAAACTATTTCTATGTCTGGCAGCACGACGGCGCCTTCTTTCCGGGCTTTCCATTGGAACCGATTATCATGTGGCTCCCTACGGATCCCCCGACACCGGTGACTTGGGTTTCGACCTCGTCTATCGAGACGGCGGCCCTGGGCGACATTGACGGCGATGGCGGACAGGAATATGTCTACGGCTGTGGGCTGGGGTACCTCTGTGTGTATCAGACACACGAGCCGATGGACGGTTTCCCGTGGCTTCTTGACACGACGCTTTACAGCGGTGTTCCGGCGCTTGTAGATTTAGATGGAATCGAGGGAGAAGAGATTATCATTCATACCTTTCCGTATTATCCTCAGTATTGGCCTCATCCCCCGATGGTGCACATTTATTACCCCGATCACAGCGAAATGGCGGGTTGGCCCAAAACACTCCCACGAGAGAGCGATTCGTTACCGGCAGTCGGAGATTTGGACGGGGACGGAGATCCGGAAATTGTCATCGGATGCGCGGTGCCGGGAAGCGGCGACGGTGAATTGCATGTTTGGCACCTGGATGGAACGGTCGCGCAGGGATTTCCGATTACTAATCTCTATTCAGTGGGCTCCACGCCGACCATAGCTGATCTGGATGATGATGGATTCAGCGAAATCATCGTGCGCGCGAAATCCCATGATTCGGAAATCAATGGAATCTATGTCTGGGATTGTCTGGGACAGTTGAAACCGGGTTTTCCTGCAGAGGTCATCACGGGTCATCCCGATGCCGCTTGTACTATCGGCGACATTGACGGCGACGGCGATTTGGAAATCGCTTTCGGAAGCGTCGAAGCGGTTGACCTCGGTCGTGTCTATGCGTGGCATCATGATGGCACTCCCGTCGAGGGATTCCCGCAGCTTGTGGGAGCAACCTGGGTGGATGGCAGTGTCGCCATTGCGGATGTCTCTGGAGATAGTCTGCCGGATATCATCGCGACAACCAATGGATTGTTGGATGACCGCGGGCATGTTGTCGCCTTTGATTGGCGCGGGAATATGGCGGCCAATTTTCCGCTTTTCGCGAATGCGGAGGATGATTTCAGCTCGTTTGAATGCTCGCCAACGGTCGTGGATGTGGATAGAGATGGGGATACGGAGATCTTTGTTGGAGACCATGAAGGGAAAGTCTATGCATGGGACACACCGGGGCGCGTTTCGGAGCATGCGACTTGGCCGACCTTCAAGTATGGGCCGCATCGAACCGGTCGCCGCGAATCCGAGCCGATGCCTCCGTCCTCTGGTACACGCTTCCCTTCAGTTAAATCGTTCCACTTGCTTTCAGCTTACCCCAATCCATTCAATAGCACGGTGCGCGTTTCTTTTGAGATTTCCGAAGCGCTGCGGGCCAATGCGACTTTGACAATTTTCAATCTTCTCGGTCAGCGAGTGGCGCGGTTTGAAGCGAAAGACTTGCAGCGCGGCGCCGTAGACTGGACACCCAATGACCTCCCCACCGGTCTCTACTTGGCACGGCTTTCAGCTAAAGACCACAGCCAAACAGCCAAGCTGATGCTGATGAAATAATCCGCCCAGTTTCGTGGACACAGTACGCCCAGGCAAGGGAACAGCTCGAGTCTCCCCCTGCTTTAGCAGGGGGACGGAAGGGGGTTAATATTTGAGTCTGCTTTGTTTCGCCATCGTGGGTCCGGAGACCCTCGACGGCGACCAGACTTTTCTGAAAAGGACTTTACCGAAGCAGGAGCACTTTGCGGACTTGGTGGAATTCTTCAGATTCCATGCGGACGAAGTAGAGCCCTGTCCCCGCTTTTTCCGCGTTCCATCGCAGATGATGATAACCGACGGGGTAATTGCCGTCAGCAAGGCAGGCCGTCTGACGCCCGAGAACATCATAGATACTGATTCGGACATTCGAGGCACGCGGAAGAGCAAAGGCAATTGTCGTGGTCATATTGAAAGGATTCGGGAAGCAGGGCGAAAGCTCAAAAGATAGTGGCAAGTGCGATGGCGTTTCCTCGAGGCCGGAAGTGACTTGCGCTTGGGCATGATTCGATGAATCGCTTGTGCCGCCATCATAGACGGCACGCACATAATAGTCATAAATCCCGCTAACTGATAGCGAGTCAGTGAAAAAGGTGTCCACTGGCGCGGCAATGAGTGAGTCGTTTCGGTACACCGCATAGCTCTGAAGTTCGTCAAGATAGTCAGCTCCTTGTACGCTTGCGGGAGGATGCCATCGCAGCGTTGCAACATAGTTCTGGCACGACGCCTCCAGACCCCAGGGAGTATCGAGCCGCCATATTTCGAGTGATATCCCGCTTGTTGAGTCCGCACTGATTACGACCTCGCCGCTTTCCACTTCATATCCATCAAAGAAGACTTCGGGCCGATGGAGACCGGTCAAAAGTGAATCTATTGTGAAATACCCCGATTCGTCGGGATGAATCTCGGCACATCCGACTCGAATCACGGCTGCGGAAAGGTCCGGCGCTTCGGGGTGGGTGACAATCTGTCCCACGAGCGAACCGTAAGATGAAGCCAGAGATCGGGTCGTCAGCCGCAGAGCTGCGCCAGGTTGAATCGGCCAGCTATGGCTGTTGAGGTCGCCATTCAGAAGTAACTGCAGGCCATCGCCTCTGTGGGATCCTCAATTCCTACCGTCGAGGCATCGGGGATGTCCAATCGCTTGTAGAGATAGACGATTTCGCAGTCGCCCGTGGGAGTGGGTCGCGCTTCAGAAGAATAGATTTGAGCCTGGAAAGTCAGGTGTGTGCTGCTCGGCGGCAGATATTGGAAGTTGTTGCATTCTACAATGAAACGACAATTCACGCTGTCATGGTAATAGCAGATTTCGCCATCGGTGCCGTCATGCAGATTATCCCAGAACGGCGCGAACATGCCCGATGGACCTTGGGTGCCGGGAATGGTGAAGTTGAAGAAGGAATGGTCATGGGATATCCCCGGCGACAGCCATCCATATTCGTTGATGGTCAGGCTGTCAAAGACTCGACCATAAAAATAGAGCGGGAAGGGCATGGGGGCAAATCCCGAGGAATCGCGCGCGGGAAGGCTGACAATGGTCCCGCTGCCTCCCAGGGAAGGAGAGATTTCCACCCAATCAAAAACCGCCACATTCCCGTGATCAAACCGATCAAAAGAAAGATAACCATAGGCATCGGGACCGACGGGCAAACTGCGCGGAGATTCCAAATAGACCACGACCTCCGTGGTCACACCGGTCGCGACAAAAAGGGTTGTGTCACGAGCGGCATCATAATAGGAAGCGCTCAGCTCATAGGTTGCGTCGCCGGGCATTTGAATCTGGAACGCTCCGAGAGAATCCGTTTCCAGAGTGGGCAAGGGAGTACTCGGGAACGAGACCGCGGCTCCTTTCACTGGAATCGAATCTCCGGCCAGAATCCAGCCGACCAAAATCCCAAAAGGCGCCGGCGTGAGCTGCACATCCAGTGCCGTGGTCTCTCCAACGGCCACTGTGAGTTCGTGTTCTTGTGACAGGTAGCCAAAAGCGCTGTAGTGAAGGGTCCAGGTCGAATCACCAAGGAGCGAGATTCGATAAAAACCGTTCGTACTGGTCTGAGTTCCGTGACCGGTTTCAATGACCTCCACGCTGGCACCTTGGATCGGCTGATTTGTGCTGTCATCATGAATCATGCCCTGCACGAAGCCACGGTTTGTCGAGACCCGCAAGACGGCTTCGTAGGCATCCACGAATCCAAATCCGTAGGTATTGTCCTCGCCTGCAGGGCCATAATCAAGCGCGGTCCGCATGAGGATGGATTTAATATCTCTCACCTCGGCATCGGGTAGCGCCTGGCGCATTAGCGCCACGATGCCTGCGACATGGGGGCCCGCCATGGAAGTCCCGCTATACCATTCATAGCGGTTATCAGGGACCGACGAATAGACCTCCACGCCGGGGGCACAAACCTCCGGCTTGATGGCAGAATAGGGAGGGCAATCGCTGGGTCCGCGACTCGAGAAGGATGCGATTTCATAGGGGGGTATGGTATCATTGGTGGCATCCACTGCGCCCACAGCGAACATGGTGACCGAATCAATCGCCGCCGTCGCGGGACTGCGGCAGGTCTGAGGCGACGATCCCTCATTGCCGGCGGAGAAAACAACCACAATGCCAGCCGCTTCACAATTGATAATGACATTATTCCACAAATTGAAGCAATCCTCATAACCTTCGAACCGGCCATCAACTCCCCATGAATTCTGGATGACATCGGGAACATCCTCTATGGAGTAAGGATTGTTGTCCGGATCCGCAAACCATTGGAATGCCGCGAGAATATCATTGTTAACTTCAGGCCCGACATCCTGGTCAACGGCATTGCTCGCAATCCATAAGGCGTTGGGAGCCACGCCAATGGAGTCATTGGTAATCAGGGAATTGCCGCATATCGTGCCCATAACATGAGTTCCGTGCCCGTAGAAGTCTCGAGGGAATGTGTTGCCATAAACCGGGTCGTGCCAGCACTCGACTGCCGGAGCGAACTGGCCACGCCAGCGTGCTGAAACCGCGGGATGCACACCATCCACGCCCGTGTCGAGATTAGCGACTAAGCGTCCCGCACCAGTGATTCCGAGTTCATACCAAACCCGTGGGGCGCCGATGGCGCGGATTCCTCGGGGCACGCCGTGATTATCATCAAAGTGCCAGCCGCGTTGAGCGCCTTTGATCGGGACGGGCTCAATCAATCGGACTTTGAAATTCTTTTCCAACCATTGAATGTCGTCGCGATCGCTGAATTCCATGAGAGCACGCGCCGTCGCATGAACGACAACGCAGTTCGTGATCCAATAGACTGTGTAGCCCCTCACTTCGCCTCTATTCCTACAGCTCTCCAACGCTGCCGAGAATTCCTCTTGACTCTTCTCGGCCGCATCACGGAGTGCGCCGACAACAATGGCATGTCTCACAGCTCGACTCGCTCTGGTTTCGTAGAGCTGCTGGTCAATCGCTGAAATGTCCGCTTGTTCTCTAAGATGAACAATGGCGCTTATCAGGGAATCAGGTTGGCAAGCAAGAATTTCCTCGCGAAGTGGGCGACTCATTTTTTCCGGCGAGACAGCCAGACTGCTCTGTCCGACCGCGAGCCAGAGCCCGAGGCATACTAAGGCGAAGCGACGCATAAACTTTGTTCTCATTTCCAGTTACTCACGGCATTGTTTGGCAAGACTCAGAGTCAATTCCGCGGACTATTGACCTGCTAAATGGCCTGCTGAAGACAAGT
Source organism: Candidatus Puniceispirillum sp. (assembly GCA_020724065.1). Lineage (GTDB taxonomy): Bacteria > Electryoneota > RPQS01 > RPQS01 > DYHQ01 > DYHQ01. The sequence goes on from DYHQ01000007.1 coordinate 8,917, forward strand.
ATAATCATCCAAAGTCACGAAGTCAAGGAGTGAATGGTGAACTGAACGCCGCTGGGCTTGCTGCATCTCACATGACGCACTCGTGTGCAACCGAATTCCACGGCATTCATTCTGTCAGAAACACCCTCCAAGAAAAATCCTATTCCCTAACCAGTAGCACATTCACTGCTTTCACAACCACCTTTACCGAATCTCCGACCTTGAGACCAAGTTCCTCGAGCGAATCTATGGTCATCACGGACGCCATTGGCGACTTCGCGGGAATTTCAAGCTGAACTTGACACATGACCGTGCCCTTCTTGATTTCCAAGACTTTGCCGATGAGTTGATTGCGTGCTCCATACTTCATGGACCTCCTTACTTTCCGCTACATGTCAGTTCTCTACCTTCCACTCTGGCTTTTCAGGCGATCTGTGGCTGCATCTAAAACCGGATCTCTGCCGGCTCGCACATCTTTCACTGTTGGACGAACTTCGATATCGGGCAAAACGCCGACACCGACAAACTCTTTGCCGTCGGGATAGAAGCAATGCGCTGTGCAGACGAACGCGTTGCCACCTCCCGGCAGGGAGAAGATGAGTGGCTGTCCGGTGGAGCCGCAGGTCGGCTCTCCGATGAGTGGGCCCCGATTCATCAGATCAAAGGCGACGCAAAAATCCTCCTCCGCCGAGCCGGTTCTTGCACTAATGAGCACGGCCACCGATTCTGCAAAATACTTTGAGCCTTGCGGTGTCCAGAGGTCATGCGGCTCTTCGCGCCAACGCTCCGAACGCCCTTGCGCACGATGGTAGGGACGATATTCGCGCGTCACCCAGCGTTCCATGTCAAAAGAATCCGCCGTCAAATACGAAAGCAATCGGAAACCGGTTCCGCTGTTGCCGCCGCCGTTTTCTCGAAGATCGAGAATGAGTGCGTCCGCCTTCTGTATTAACGGAAAGAGAGAATCGAACTGCGCTACTACACTCTCATTCGAGAATGTGTTGACCGCCACATAGGCGATGTTGCCTCTGAGCATTTTGAACTCCACATCGGGAACCGGAATACTTTTCTTGAAAGGTGTGCGCGACAGTGTTCGCGTGAAAATTCTGCCCTTCTCATCTTGCAGTTCGAGTTCGACGGGACTCACCTTCGCGCCATTGAGGAGCTGATAGGAGTAGAGCTGTTCGGCCAGTCCCTGGGGAGTCGAAGCCCTTCGATAGGGTGCAATTCGGGTGCTGGCATACTCTTTCACCGGCACACCATCAATGCGGAGGATTTCGAGGCCCGGCCGAATGCGTGTTTGGACCAGACTATCGTCAAAGACTTTGGTGATGAGCACACGATCCTCGATAAGTCGGGTATGAATAGGTGGGCGGCCATAGACTTGATCATAGAGCGCTGGAGGCCAGTTGACCCCGGTATGCCCATCCTTCAGGTGGGCGCACATTTCCTGCAGCGCGCGATAGTATTCGAGCGTGCTCCGCGTCTGCCGGACTTTGGGCAAGAAAGCTACATAGAGACTATCCCAGTTTACCTCGAGCACGCGCTCGAAATAGACGAAGTTGTATTTGATTTCAGACCAGAGTTTCGAGAGCCCAGCCACCTTCTCATCATCACTCAGATTCTCTTCATAGGGCGTGTTAATGAAAGAATTCTCCCAGAATTCCTGCCGCCTTTTGACACTGGCAGCTATCTGCTTGTACCCCTCTGTGCTGCGAATGTTGTCCAAATCCGTATCGGACTCCATGTGCTTGAAGTCGCCATAGCCCGCCTCAACGGCCCCGCGCAGGAAGTCCACCGCTTTTTCTTTCTGGTCGAGCAGCGAGTATCCACAAGCCAAGTTGTAGAGCACAGCTTGCCAAGCCCAATCCATCTCTTGCGTCTTCGGGTAGGTCCGAAGTTCTTCGAGGATGGGAATTGCTTTGGTAAAGTCTCCTTGCTGCCAGAGCTCGCCCACTTGCTGAAGCTTGCTCTGGATCAATTTGGTCGAATCCAGAGGACTCGCCGATTGCTGTGCAAAGGCAAGTGAGATTGCCACGGCGAGGGTGAGAAGAGTTCCTACAATCCGTACCACGGGTTCGTCTCCTGAATCTTGAAAGACCGCTTCCTCACAGAATTGGATTCGTGAATTGGGATGGATGTTCCACATTGGAGGTGTCCAATGTGCACAGAATTTGGGAGAATCAGCGACTCGCCCAAGAGCTCTGTCTGCAAGCGACGGCTAACTCTGGCCGACGCGAGCACGAAGCAGCCATGCGATCCACTCGCTGAGGCCTTCACCCGTCTTTGCGGAAATGGGAAGGACGGCGATATGTCCATTCGTTTTTCGGATATTGGTTTTCATGAGTTCAACATCCACTTCTAAATGCGGAGCGAGATCCATTTTGCTGAGCAAGCATAGATCGCATTCTCGGAACATCAAAGGATATTTCAGTGGTTTGTCCTCGCCTTCCGGCAAGGACAAGACGACCACTCGGCGGTTTTCACCGAGATAGAACTCGGCTGGGCAGACTAAGTTGCCGATATTCTCGATGAAGAGAAAGTCAATCGCAGAGAGATCGAGGTGTTTCAATGCCGCTTGCACGAGGTGCGAACCCAAATGGCAATCTCCTCCGAAGGGCTCCGTGTTGGCTTGTACAACCGGAATGCCGAGAGGCTGCAAACGCTCGCTGTCAATCGTGGAAGTGATATCTCCTTCGATGACCGCACTTGAAAATCCGCGTTCTTTCAGTGCAGGAATCGTCTTTTGCAGCAGCATCGTTTTGCCGGAACCCGGAGAGCTCATGATGTTTACAACGAGGACTCCATGTTCGTCAAAAAGGGCGCGATTCTCTTGTGCGCGAAGGTTCGATTCCTCCAGGACATCACGAATGATCGGAATTTCCATTTCAATTCTCCTCCGCCTCTTGAACTGTCACACCGGTTAGCCGGATTCCTCGACCTCGCAAAATTTCCACATCACCTCCGCCACATCGCGGGCAGAGAAACAAGGGAAGCTCTACGCCAAATTCATAAGAACATCCGCGACAGCGACAGACCACTTCAATTTGGTCGATGTTCAACTTGGCGTTTGACAAGCCGCTGTTTCTTTTGATTGCATCAAAGACAAAAATGAGCGTGTCAGGAATGACCGCGTCGAGCTGTCCAACTTGCACGCGGACCTCCGTCACGGAGGTCGTTGGAAGATTCTGCGGCAGCGATTTGCTGACGGATTTCACAATGCATTCGGCAATGTACAATTCATGCATGTGTGCCCTAACAAATTCGTGGCAGCAGTTCTCCGGCGGGCCGGTGCAACCGCCGAACTCCACCCGCCTCTGTCTTCATGCGAACGATTCCCATGCCACCGCCAATGATCTGACCGATAGTTGCCGCCGCGCGACCAAGCGGATGCGCGCGCAGAAGCTCGACAATGCGTTCCGCTTCGCCCGCGGCAATGACCATGACCACCTTACCTTCATTCGCGAGATGTAACGGGTCAAATCCCAAGAGTTCGCAAACGGCTCTCACAGGTTCTTGAACAGGAATCGCTGCCTCCCGAATGAAAATATCACAGCTTTGCGATTCGGCCAATTCGGTCAGGGCCGCTGCCAGGCCGCCACGCGTCGGATCGCGCATCCACTTGACGCCCTTTGATTCCTTCAGCACAGAGCCAATAAGCTCATGCAGAGAGGCGCAATCACTTTCAATCGTCGTCTGCAACGCCAACCCTTCGCGAGCGGCAAGGATGGCGATACCATGATCTCCAATGGTTCCTGAAATGACGACAGCGTCACCTTCTGTGAGTGGAGCCTTTGACAATCCATGCCCGAGAGGGCACATACCGAGTCCTGCCGTATTGATGAAAATCCCGTCGCACTCGCCGCGCGGGACCACTTTCGTGTCGCCGGTGACGATTTCAACTTGAGCCGCACGCGCTGTCTGAGACATCGAAGTCACGATTCGTTCGAGAATCTGAATCGGAAAGCCCTCTTCGAGAATGAAACTCGCCGAAAGGTACAAAGGCTTTGCCCCCATGACAACAAGATCATTGATCGTCCCACAAACCGCAAGTTGACCGATATTGCCGCCAGGAAACTCGAGCGGCTTGACCACATAGGAGTCCGTCGTGAAAGCCAAGCGTTCTTCATTCAATTTCAGGATGGCTGCATCGGCAAGTGGGTTCAGCCGTGGGTTGGAAAATTGCTTGACGAAGAGCTCTTTGATGAGGCGGTGCATGGCCTCGCCACCGGCCCCATGACTGAGCGTGATGATCTTATTGTCCATGATGTCCAGATGAGAACTGATAGACGGCTGAACATGCACCTTCGGCGGATACCATGCAGGCTCCACGCGGCGTATCTGGCGTGCACACCGTCCCGAAGAGAGCACATTGGGTCGGATGAATCCGGCCGCGCAAGACATCCCCACATCGGCAAGCGGCATCTTCTTGCGTCGGCTCCACTTCGACGGAAACATTTTCTGCGTCCCATTGGGAGTAACTCGATCGCAGTTTGAGGCCGCTTTCTGGAATCACACCAAACCCTCTCCACGACATGTCGCACGGCTCGAACATTTCGCGAATGAGCTCTTGTGCGCGGACATTGCCCTGCTTCTGCACGACACGCCGATATTGATTTTCAATCGAAGCGCGCTTCTCGGCAACTTGGCGGCAGAGCATCAAAATTGTCTCCATGAGGTCCACAGGTTCAAATCCGGAGACGACACAAGGAATGGAGAACTCTCGCGCGATGAATTCAAAGGCATGCCATCCGACAATCGTTGTCACATGACCGGGCAAAATCAAGCCGTCCACTTGGGCATCTGGTGCTGTGAAGAGGACGCGCAGCGCTTCGGGCATCGTTTTCAGTGCCGAAAGGAGAGAGAAGTTCTCAACTTTGTTTCGGAGGGCTTCCGCAATCGTGGCGGCAAGCGTGCATGCTGTGGTTTCAAAACCGATCCCCAAGAAGACGAGAGTGCGTTCTGAATGCGCTTTTGCCCATTCGAGAGCGTCCGCTGGTGAGTAAAATACGCGAACATCCGCTCCGCGAGCGCGCATATCCGCAAGCGACCTCGTTGAACCGGGCACGCGGATGAGATCGCCAAATGTGGCGATGGTCACATCAGGCAACATGGCCAGCGAAATAGCCCGATCAATAAAATCGTTTGAGGTCACGCATACCGGGCAACCCGGGCCCGAAATGAGTTTGATCTCCGGTGGAAGCAGATCGTGAAGCGCATAGCGGTAAATCGCCGCCGTATGCCCTCCGCAGACTTCCATGAGTTGCACAGGCTGGCTCAGATGAAGGTGTGCAGTTTCACGGGCGATTTGGCGCACCACATGGGCATCACGAAAGTAAGTTAGCGGTTCCATCGGTAGATTCTTCGCTGATTTCACGGAGGAGGTCGAGGGTTTCCTGAGCTTTCTCTTCATCGAGGATTTCGATGGCATATCCCGCATGGATGATCACATAATCTCCGATGCGCGCATCCGGAGTGAGCGTCAACATGATTTCTTTGCGCACGCCTCCGAGTTCGACGGTTCCGCGGACCCCCTGCACTTCGAGCAACTTCATAGGAATCGCAAGACACATGGCTTACCTCTCCTGCGCGTTGGCAACGACCGCCTGACCGAGCGACACTCCTCCATCATTCGCTGGCACCTGATGGTGTGAGAATACGCGGAATCGTCTCTCTGTCAATCGTTCCTCGAACGCGCTGACCAAGAAGGCATTTTGGAAGCAGCCACCGCCGAGAGCCACGGTTTCGAGGTGGTGTGACTCGCGGATCAGCTCGCACAGACGAATGAATCCGCCGACAATCGCTTCATGAAAACGCCGCGAAATGACCTTTTCGGAAATTCCCGTTTGGATATCTGACACCAGAGCGTGAAACATGGGTAATGGCGAGAGAATCCAGCGCCCCTCACTCTGATACACATCCATCGGGTAGGGTGGTTCCGGCACAGAGGAAATGCGTCCCTCAAGCAGCATCGCCGCTTGGCCTTCGTATTGATGCCGCATGCCGAAAAAGAGGATGGCGGCTACCGCATCAAAAAGCCGACCCAAACTCGATGTGAAAGGAAAGATTCTCCCCCGCAATTGCCGCTTCAATAGATTGTCCAGAGCTTGTTCACCGAGTTCCGACTCCAAATCTCGCATGAATTCCAGAGGGAGTCGAGTCATCTGTTCAGAGTAAGTCTCGTAGAGCCACGCCAGAGCCATGCGCCAGGGTTCCTGAGCGGCACGTTCTCCTCCCAGAAGTGGAACGGTCTGAAGGTGCGCCGCTCGCTCGAAAGAATGAAAACCTCCCACAAGCACTTCTCCGCCCCAAATCGTTTCATCGCTGCCGTAGCCCGTGCCGTCCAAGCAGAGTCCGATAGCGCGCTCCGTTGTCTCATTTTCAGCCAAGCAGGATGCCAAGTGCGCATGATGATGCTGCACTCGCACCAGGGGAATATTTCGTGCGGCACACCATGCGGTGGCCAAACGAGTCGTTGCATAATCGGGGTGAAGGTCGCAGGCGGCCAGCTCGATTTTCGCATTGAAAATGTGCAGAAAATGAGCGAGAGCGCTCTCTTGAGCCCTTATGGTGAGGTCGCTGTCCATGTCTCCGATGTGCTGTGACAGAAGAGCGAAATCCTGCTTGCCCAGACAGAATGTATTTTTGAGTTGCGGCCCAAATGCGAGCGTGGGATGCCGAAAAGACTCGGGCACATGCACGGCGTGAGGAACATGACCTCGCGACCGCCGCCAGAGGCGCGCACTCCCCCCAACAACTTTCACAACGGAATCATCGGCAAAAATATGAATGGCTCGGTCATGAAGCAGTGCAGCATCGGCGATTTCGCGCATGCGACTCAGAGCGTCCCTCTGCTCATAGCAGATCGGCTCATCGCTCACATTGGCGCTGGTCATCACGAGCGGACCGCCGTAACGGGAAAGCAATAACACATGGAGTGGGGAGTAGGGCAACAGCGCGCCCAGGTACAGGTTTTCCGGCGCGACAGAGTCAGCAATGATTGAGTTCGACTGCTTTCGCAATAAGACAATCGGCGAGCTTGATGATAGGAGATACGCAAGCTCTTTGTCCGAGACCTCGCAGTTCTCGCGCAGGCTTTCCACGCTGGGAAACATCAGAGCGAAGGGTTTTTCATCGCGATGCTTGCGCCTCCGGAGCTCGCGCACAAGTTCATCATCACGCGCATCGCAAGCGAGGTGAAATCCGCCAATACCTTGGATAAGAACGATCCGTCGGGATTTCAATGCTTCGACAGCTTGTGCAAGAGCATTGTTGCTGTCATTTGTGGATTGCCAGTAGCCTTCTTTGTTTGTGAGACATTGCAGCTTTGGCCCGCAGTCGGGACAAGCCACGGGTTGGGCATGAAAACGCCGGTCAGCGGGATCCTCATATTCAATGCGGCATCGCTCACACATGGCGAAATCGCGCATGGTTGTCAAAGGACGATCATACGGGACATCTTGGATGATTGTGAAACGCGGGCCACAGTTCGTGCAATTGATGAAGGGATAGTCGAATCGCCTATCATCGGCCTCTTCGAGTTCGCGCCAGCAGTCGGGGCACAGTGCCAGATCTGGAGACACTTGCGTGAATGCGTCCTCCAGAAGCTCGCTTTGAAGAATGCGAAAATCCAAAAAATTCGCGAGCGGCAGCTCAGTTTCGTTCAGCCTATCCACCTGCGAAGCCGGGGGCGCTTCGCGCATAACGGACTCAAGGAATTGACGCAAGTGCTCTGGTGATCCCTCAATATGAATCAGAACACCTCTACTGTTGTTTTGCACCGTGCCGAGGAGGTTGAACTTGTGCGCGATATGATAGACGAAAGGGCGGAATCCCACGCCTTGCACCACCCCCGAGACATGAACTTGTAAGTGTCGAATATCCATCGTCCTATTAGACGAAAAGGCCTCGAGGATTCGAAGCCTTTGATAGATAGCCCAAAAAAATGTCTTATGCAAGCGACTTTGGATCTGTGCGAATCTCTATATCAGAGCCCCAAGAACTGAATCCCCGCCCCGCACGCAGCCACCACACCTCCTGCCAAGGCATGAGAGTAGCGTTCCATGATGCCGAAGTTCACTTTCGCCAGTCCACGCACCGAGGTGTGAACCAGAGTCAGCATGGTCCCAATGGTGAACACGCCGAAAGTCAGGGCGACGGCGAACACATTCAAAGCGTTGGCGCGCGCCGCAGGAAACATGAGCATGGGAATCAAAGGCTCGCAAGGGCCGAAGACGAAAATCGTGAAGATGATCCAGGGTGTAATGCTGACCTGGCTTTCATCATGGCTACCATGCGAATGTGCCAAGGCGCCGCCGGGATGTTTGTGAGTGAAGAGGCCGTGCGAGTGCGGGCGAGACGACATGTGCTTCATGGCACGGCGGACACCCCAGATCATGTACGCGATTCCAAATCCAAATAACAGCCACCCGGCAATCTCAGCGCGAACGGATTCCAAAGCCGTGAGCCTCAGCAATTCCACGCCGAAGAGCAATCCAACCAAGCCAATCAACATAGAACTTGACACATGGCCGATACCACTCAGAAGAGTGATGATCATGGTCTGTCGGTTCGACCAGTTCCTCACTTTCGCCATCGCGATGAAAGGAACATAATGGTCGGGTCCCAGGAGCGTGTGCACAAAACCCAGTGTGGCGGCTGTGCCGAGAAGCAGTGGAAACTCGGTTGTCATTTTCGTGTGTGGCTGGGATGAAAGGCGAATTCGCTCGCGGTCATCGAAGCGGGGACAGGATAGACACCCGCTCCGTGACAGAGCGGGCAAACGACTTTCTCGGTCTTTCGTACCTCAATTCTGCCTGTGCCGTGACAGGCGTAGCATTCCTTTCCTCCGGCGCCAAATCCTTTGCCGTCACAGTAAGAGCATCGGTACTCGTGTTCGTCCATCACACAGAGATTATCCGTCCAACCTCGCCCGCTGCACTCCGGGCATGTTTTGGGTTCTCCCTCGCCGGAGGGAGGCGGAGTAGGTCTTTTTTCAGTGATCATGAGGGCTCCTCGCTTGAGTTTTGTCTAATCCAATTGCGGACAAAGTCCAGGGCTTGCTCGAGCGCGCCATAAACTGCTGGGGTTAATTCCTCAGAAAGGGTTTCGAGATCCTGCGCTTCGACCGCCAGCACATCCACGACATCGGGCATTTCCAATGAAAGTTGTTTTCCCAATTCGAGAGCTGTCGGCAGGCTGACTTGATGGCTGGTTGTCAAATGGTGCGATGGTGTCAGTGCTCCCGCAGGGAAACAGTGCAGCGTTCCGGGCTTCGCAGCTCCGGTGCGGATGGTATCCACAATGAGCACGCGCTTGCGGCCCGTTAGCAGGTCGAGCAGGTGAAATCCTGCCACTGGCGCGAAAACAACATCGGCCGGGAGGTCGAGAAGAGTTCCATCCTGAAGTCTGCGCGCAACCTCGGGGCCGAATCTATCGTCACTGACGATCTCATTACCAAGACAAAGAACCAATAAGGGTCTTGGCGATGTCACGACATTGTCCAAGCAATTGCCATTCTCATGGACGCTGCAAAGGTCTTGTGTTCAGCAATTGCGCCGCGCTGTTTGAACGATTTCGCCGCTTTCCGCATCGTGAATCACAAGTTCCATCGGCATCTCACCGGGGAGAGTATGCGTGGCGCACCCGAAGCACGGGTCGTAGGCCCGGAAAGCCATCTCAATGCGGTTCAGAATGCCATCGGTGATCTGAGTTCCTTTCTTGACCAATCCCTCGGCGGCGCGTTTGATAGACATCGTGATGGGGGCATTGTTGTTCGTTGTGCCGACGATGAGATTTGCCTCCGTTACGATGCCGCTCTTATCGGTCTTATAGTGATGGGTCAGTGTCCCGCGTGGAGCTTCGACAATGCCCACGCCTTCCCCGACGATGCCCTGAGGCGGGCTGAATATCTTATCGGAAGTGATCTCATCGTCTTTGGCCAACGCCAGAGTCGCCTCGCACGCAAACACGAGTTCCACGACACGGGCCCAATGTGTCGCGAGTGTCGCGTTGACCGGCGTCTTGCCGCTCTTGTCTTTCGTCAGTGTCTCGTAGAATCGCTCGTATTCGGCTTGCGCCAGTGGTGTTACCATTCCGTCGGAGGCATTGAGCCGCGACAGTGGGGACGCCTTGTAAACGCCCGAATCCACTCCATCCACGAATCCCTTCCAGCCGATTTTCTTGAGGAAAGGATACTTGAGATAACTGTACGGCTCGACATGCTCGGCCACATACTCCAAGTAATTCTTCGGTTCATATTTGCAGTGCTCTTTTCCGTCCGGTCCCACGACACGCACTTTGCCGTCATAGAAGTTCACCTTGTTGTTCGCGTCCACCAAGCCCATATTGTAGGTCTTGTGGGCATAGGTATCGGACAGAATGAGGTCCACATAAGCCGTGTTCGCCAGAACGACATCATTCACAATTTGAATGGTGAATTTGGAAAATTCCACCATCTCTTCGCCGATCTTGATCAACTCGGCTTGTTCTTCCTTGGAGACTCGTTTCGACATGCCGCCCGGAAGTGCGGTGACGGGATGCACCTTTTTTCCGCCGATGATTTCAATGATTCGTTGGCCTCGGGCTCTCTGAGCAATGACTTTTTTCCCTGCATCAATGCCGACTTTGGCGATGACACCGAGGATGTTGCGTTCGGCGGGAGGAGCGTCAGGGCCGCACACGAAATCGGGTCCCCCCAGTGCATAGAAATGAGTGGTATGATCCCCGGCATAGAACGCATTGTACACTAAGTTGCGCAATTTGAACGCCGCTGAAGGAAGTGTCGCGCCAAACACCGCGTCAATCGCCTTTGCCGACGCCATGTGATGAGCATCCGGACAAACGCCGCAGATGCGCGGAGTGATTTGAGCAAGCTCTTCCACCGGCCGCCCGACGCAAAACTGTTCAAAACCTCGAAGCTCCGGTACCTGAAAATAGCAGTTGGCCAAGGATCCATCGTCGTTCACGAAGAGATGGATCTTGCCGTGGCCTTCAAGACGGGTGATGGGATCAATCACGATGCTTTTCATACTTGCGCCCTCCGAAGGAAAGAATCAGCCAGCGTGAATCGGTAGAAGGTGCCGACGGGATCGGCGACTGTGGCGATGATCTTGTCAATTTCTTCAGGATCCGTCGAATCAATCACGCTGGCGAGCGCGGAAATCATCTTCGCTCCTTGATCACGGACATTGATAGGCTTGCCATAACATCCGCGACAGGGCATGCCCGCTTTCACACATTTCGCGCCGCATCCCGAACGCGTGGCCGGTCCCAGACACACTATGCCTTGCTCCATAAGGCAGAGGTTCGGCTCAGCGATAATCTCATAGGGCCGAATGAATTTCGTGATCTTCTTGATATTGCGCTCGCGAGGACATTCATCACAGCAGCTTTTCTCTGTAGCCCCCAGCACCGTTCCCTTGGGCGGCAGTGGTTTTCCATTCTTCAGAATGTCAATGACCGCGTCCACAACCGCAGCGATTTGATCAGACTGGGGTGGACATCCCGGAATAAGGTAATCCACATCCACGACTTGTTCCAGAGTGCGCACCGTATTCCACAGTCGCGGAATGGTGATTTCGCCTTCCGGAACCTTGGTTGTTGGTTGTGGGATAGTCTTGCCCGGATTGTCCAACGATGGCGCCTGAAGATAGACATAATCCAAGATAGAATCAAGAGTAAAAAGATTGGCCAGCGAAGGAATGCCTCCATCCGCCGCGCAACTCCCGAAGGCGCAAAGGACGACAGATTTCTGACGAAGAAGCTTAGCGATGTGGAAGTTTTCGTCACTGCGGATCGCGCCGTTGAAAAGCGTCAGTGTGATGGATTTGTCTTCCATCGCTTCCACATCGGCGTATTTGAAATCCATCGCACAAGGCCAGAAGACGACATCAAAGAAATCGGCGACATCGAGAATCTTCGCTTCAATGTCGAGGATGGCAATATCGCAACCACCACACGCCGCTGCCCAATAGATGGCAAGTTTTGGTTTCGCCATGTTTTTTCTCCTAAGAGGCTGCCGCGGAAATTTCCTGTGCTGTCCCCGCGGGATGTTCGGCATCAAAATTCAGCTCCCGAAGCTCAAGCGGCCCGAGCGTGCGAATCTCTTCCGTGAATCCCGTCACGACACTCTGGAACCGAGCTCCTTCGGACGCGGAAACCCATTCCAAACGCAGTCGCCGCGGATCAATTCCCATGTCCGCAAGCAGTTTTTTCGTCAGCGGAATTCGGCGCATGCATTTGTAGTTGCCTTCGACATAATGGCAATCCCCAGGATGGCAGCCGCAGATGAGCACCCCGTCGGCGCCCGAACGCAAGGCGTTCAGGATGAAGCCGGGATCCACGCGACCGCTGCACATGACACGCACGCTCCGCATATTCGCGGGATACTTCATTCGGGCCGTTCCCGCCAGGTCGGCGCCGGTGTAGCTGCACCAGTTGCAGAGAATCCCCAGGATTTTCGGTTCAAAGCTCATACAAGGATTCCTTCGATTTGCGCATAGATTTGTTCATCGGTGAAGTGCCGCGCGGCGATGGCACCAGTCGGACATGCCGCCACACAAGTGCCGCACGCCTTGCACATGGCGGAATTCACATTACTTACTTTCTTCGTCTCGTCAAAGCTGATAGCGTTATAGGGACACAATCCGTTGCAAATGCGGCAACCACTGCAGAATTCTTCGGCAATCTCAGCGTAGGCGGCGTCCATGAGAATCTGGCCCTGAGCGAGCATCTTCATGGCCTGGGCTGCAGCGGCACTGCCTTGTGCAACGGTGTCCGGAATATCTTTGGGGCCTTGACAGACGCCCGCCAGATAGATCCCTTCGGTCGTGGTGGAGACAGGCCCGAGCTTGGGATGGGATTCGATAAACCATCCGTCGGCACCGGCGGAGATATTCAATTTTCGAGCCAGGTCCGTAGCGTCACTACGAGCCTCCAAGGCCGAGCAAAGAACAACCATGTCCACGGGGATTTCTCGGAATTTTCCAATGAGCGTGTCTTCACAACGCACCAGGAGCGCGCCGTCACCCGCACCGGACCGATTCGGGACAATTTCCGTTCCCTTACCGCGAATTACATTGACTCCTTCGTCGAGAATTCGCTGGTAGAACTCTTCGTAGCCTTTGCCAAAGGCTCGCATATCAACATAGAGTTGATACACCTCGGCATTGCTCTTTTCCTTGACAAGGTGGGCAAACTTCAGGGCATACATGCAGCAGACGCGGCTGCAGTACTTGTGGTAATTCTCGTCGCGGCTCCCAATGCAATGCAGGATGGCTACCGACCGAGGTTCCTCACCGTTTTCCATCACAATTTTCCCACCTGTGGGGCTGCCCGCATTATTCATCTGCTCAAATTCCGCACCCGTAAGGATATTGGGATATCTTCCATATCCAAGTTGCTTCATCGGAGTTGGATCGAAATCGTCGAATCCCGTCGCCACAATGACCGCCCCAATCTCGAATTCCTCAATCTCATCTTTGTCGTCGTAGTGGATGCAATCCTTTGGACAAACCTTGGAGCACAGCATGCATTCGCCTGTCTTGAAGTGAATGCAATGCTCCGCATGAATCCGAGGGACATTCGGAATCGCCTGGCGGAAGGGAATCGTGATAGCGGCATTCGGGCCAAGGCTGAGTTTCGAGTGAATGATGCGTTCCTCGGCATCCGTCATTCGGATGTGGCCTGTCGGACAGACCTGAGCGCAGGCTCCGCAGAGAATACAGGTCTCGGGCGTCCGTTCGTACGGAGTAGAGACCTCTCGTTTTGAGCCTCGGTCGGCAAATCCGATAGCGTACGCCCCAACCACATCTTGGCACATTTGGACACATAGGCCGCAGAGAATGCAGGATTCCTTGGGGTTTTCTATCGGGAATCGGGTCGTTTCAAGCCCCATCTCGGCGGCCATCTCCTGGATGATTTTCGCCGCGGGTGCCCGGGCCATCAGGAGCTCAAGGTTCATTCTCCGAAGCTTCAGCACTCTCTCGGAATTCGTCCGAACCTTCACCGACTCCCTCAGAGGATAATTGCAGGCTGTAACCAGTCGCGTGCGTTTTCTCCGGATCACTTCGACGACACAAATTCTGCAGACGGCATACGGTTCGATGAGCTCGTTATAGCAGAGAGTGGGAATCTTTATGTCCAACGCATTCGCAGCATTCAAAATCGTCGTTTCCTCTTCGACTTCAATCTGTTTGCCGTCAATCTCAATGGAAATCATCTGTCCTCCTTAGGAGATCTGGATGGCGTCAAACTTGCAGACATCATAACAAACCCCGCATTTCTTGCAGGCATCTTGAATGACGGAGTGAGCCTTGTTCTTCTCACCGACAATCGCTTTCTCAGGACACTGTGCCCGGCAGACTCCACATCCGTGGCCTTTCGTGACGCACAGGTTAGGATCGATGGTATAGACATTCAATTGCCGGCAGACACGGGCGGGGCACTTTTTGTCTCTGATGTGGACCTCGTACTCCTCACGGAAGTAGCGCAAAGTTGTCAGAACCGGATTGGGGGCTGATCCGCCCAAGGCGCACAGGGAGCTGTCTATGACATAATGTGACAGGTCCTCTAAAAGCACCAGATCTTCTTCGGTGCCTTTCCCGTCCGTTATTCTCTGGAGAATTTGCAGCATCCTCAGCGTGCCCTCGCGGCAAGGGGCGCATTTGCCACACGATTCATCTTGGGTGAAGGTCAGGAAATATTTGGCCATGTCCACCATGCAGTTATCTTCGTCCATGATGACCATACCCCCCGAGCCCATCATGGAGCCGGCCTCGGTCAACTGCTCATAATCTACCTGCAAATCCAGAAGCTCTGCCGCAAGAAAACCACCCGAGGGACCTCCAGTCTGCACCGCTTTGAACTTCTTCCCCTTGGGAACACCGCCTCCAACATCGAAAATGATCTCGCGCAGGGTGATTCCCATGGGGACTTCCACGAGCCCGGTGTTGTTGATCTTTCCGGCCACGGAGAACACTTTGGTACCCTTGCTCCCTCCCCACGGATTCTCGCTGACATCTCCGGTTCCGATGGATGTAAACCAGTCTACTCCTCTCATGATGATGGCTGGGATGGTGGCCCAGGTTTCCACATTATTCAGACAGGTGGGTTTATTCCATAGGCCGTGCTCCACAGTGTGGATATACTTCGCTCGCGGTTCTCCAACTCGTCCTTCGACCGAAGCCATCAGGGCGGTGGACTCGCCGCAAACGAAGGCACCGGCACCACGGCGAATGTCCACATCAAACTTGAAACCCGTGCCGAAGATGTCGTCGCCAAGCAGGCCGTATTCCCTTGCTTGATTGATGGCGATAACCAATCTCTCGCGAGCCAGCGGGTATTCCTGCCGGACATAGATGTAACCCTCACTGGACCCGACAGCAAAAGCGCCGATGACCATCCCTTCAAGAACGGAATGAGGGTCCCCCTCAATGATACTCCTGTCCATGAATGCCCCAGGGTCGCCTTCGTCCGCGTTGCAGATCACATATCTGGGTTCGCCCTTGGCTTTCCGGCAGGATTCCCACTTGACTCCCGTGGGGAAGCCACCTCCGCCGCGACCGCGAAGCCCCGAGGCTTCTATCATCTGAATGACCTCGTCGGGGGTCATGGTGGTCAGGACCTTGGCCGACGCGCGGTACCCATCACGGGCGATATAGTCGTCAATGTTTTCGGGGTCAATCATTCCCCGATTCCGGAGGGCGACCAACATCTGGCCTTTGAAGAAGGCGATGTCGTTCATCTTCGGAATGTGGATTTTCTCTTCGGGAGGAACATACATCAGCCTGGGGACTGGCCGGCCCTTGAGGAGGTGCTCTTCGACCAGGTAGGGAATATCCTTGATTTTCAGGAGTTGGTAGAAGATTCCGTCGGGTTGGACGACGGCGATCGGACCGGCACCGCAGAAGCCATTGCATCCGGTGGTGACCACCTGGACTTCGTCGGCCAGGCCTCGTTTTTGGATCTCTTCCTCGAAGGCTTTTTTGATTTCCAAGGAGTGGTTTGAGACACAGCCCGTCCCGGCGCAAACCATCACATTAGCCCGATAAGGCTTCAATGCACACCTCGCTTTCTGGGTACCTTATTGAGTGCGTTCACTCCCGACGGCCAGCGCATACTCTTGAACGGGGCGGCCGCCCAGGACATGCTCAAGGAATATCCGGCGGATCTTGTCCTCCGTGAGGTCAACATATTTCACCGGTGCCTCCTGTAGCAACTCGACGGTGGCCATGGGCTCGCGACTGCACAGTCCGGCGCACCCGGAAGTGGTGAGGATGACATCCTTCACATCTTGTTCTTCAACGAGCCGCAGCAGGGTATCGATGATTTTTCGGGATCCGGCGGCGATACCGCAGGTTCCCATGTGAACGGTGACTTTGGCGCGGCCGGCTCCTTCACGAAGGAGCGTCGTCCGCCTCACCCGTTCACTGATCTTCTCCAGATCTTCTATGCTCAGCTTTGGCATTTCCCCTCCTTAGTCCGAGTATTTGTCCAGAACTTTGGGTGCATTCACGGGGGTCACAAACCCGTGAAGTTCTCCGTCCACGATGACAATCGGGGCCAGACCACAGGTTCCAACGCAACCGGAGATTTCCAGGGTATATTTCAAATCCTCGGTGGTTCCTCCGCACTTCACCTTCAGGTGTCTTTCCAGGGCTTCCACGATCCGGGGGGCACCCAACGCGTGGCACGGGGTTCCCATGCAGACACAGATTTGGTGTTTTCCGCGGGGCGTCAGACTGAAAGCATTGTAGAACGTAGCGAGACCATAGAGGGTACTGTGGGGCACGCCGACCTCATGGGAAATCTGGTCCAGGGCCGGGAGCGGCAAGTAGTTAAATTCCGATTGCACATCGTGCAGCATTTCGATGATGAGATCCCTCCTCTTGTTCCATTTTTGGATGATTTCCTGAACTCTGGCCGCCTGGGCTACTTGGTTTTCCATTCTGGTCTCTCCGAATTTGGATACATCCCGTTACATGAAGGAACCAACGGGTGATTGAAATCATCCGTTCACCGCAACTCTGGCCAGTTTTTCCTGACCAGATTTACCACTTCGAGTGCGTTCATCGCCGTCAGGTCGCCTTTCGTTTTCAGCTTGTCCGTATCGAACCGAGATTTGTGTCCGTCTTTCCGGTGTAGATACACAAATCGAATCTCCGGGTGACCTATAATCAAGGTGATCACTGTCTTTGCCATGTCGCCCAAAGGCTTTCGGTCAATGTGGCTATATTGAAAGGTTGCCCTTAGTTTCGTTCCCTGTCCAGCCTTCGATTGAACTTCGAGATCTCCGTTTGCCTGCCGGGCCGCTTCTCGAAAGAGAGACAATCCCAATCCTACCTTTCGGACCGTCTTCGTAGTAAAAAACGGATCGAGAGCCTTCTTCACCGTCCCTTCGTCCATACCTTTTCCATCGTCGGCAATTTCAATGCTAAGCAAGTCCTTCCTCAAATCCTCGCAGATCTCAATCTGAATTTTCCTGGCTCCGGCGTCTATGGAATTCTCGACGATGTCCAGTATATGCAAGGAAAGGTCTTCCATGGGCCCCGTGCCTCACCGGCCACGGGCAATCCTCCGGTTCCCCTCATTCCTCAATGCCAACTTGAGTTCCTCAAATGACCCCTCTTCCAGTACAAGGGCGGTCGCTCCTGAGCCGATATCTTCCAAATAGTGGGCATCCGAGGAGCATAGGAAAGGGTACTTTTTGTATTCGCTGAATCTCACTCGAGCTTCTTCCAGTTTCATGCGAGGAGAAATTTCCAGAGCGTCGAATTTCAATTCGGGCGGAATGAATCCCAATTGTCCGATAATCCCGAATCCTTCCCGGTCAATGTGAGCGGCGATGGCCAATCCGTTCAAAGAATGAATGGAGTCAACGACCTTTTCCACGGAGAGATTGGTGGCGCCGATCAGAAGCCTTCGATTGAAGTATAGTACTTCTCCTTCTGCGTTCACGACCACCTGCATGCCAAAGACCTTGTCGTCGTTTTCTCCCTCCAGATTGTTGTAGATCAAAGCCTGCAGTTCAAGGGCATTATCCACACGGTCGAATAGGGCACATACATGGACTTCTTCTTTCGATGTCACCTCGATTCCCGGAAGGACGATCAGGCTTTCTCCCTCGGATGCTTTGATGACGGCTCCGGAATTCTCCGAAGAATTATGATCGCATATGGCAATAAGATCAATTCCTCTCTTCACGGCCTCTCTCACAATCGCCGCTGGCGACATTTCCAAATCTCCACAGGGAGACAGGCAACTATGGATGTGCAGGTCGGCTCGAAATTCCCTTAGCATTCCCCAAGCAGCCCATACAACTTCCCTGCCAATTGAAAGGTCGCCAATCGAGTGGTCATCAGAGGAATCTTCTCTTCCTCTGCCCTCTCGATGGTCTCCTTCTCGGCTTCGCGCCCATTGACGAGGATAATGCCTGCCAAATCCTTGAGAGTGGCAACGGCCACGATATTAGGATGGACTTGAAGAGTCACCCAGAGCTGGCCCTCTTTTGAGTTTGCCATCACATCACTCAATAAGTCGCTGACATAGGCACCGGTTATCTCATGTGTGAGATCACCGCTTGCGCTTTTGACTTCAAGACCCAAGTTTTCAATGATGGTCGCCAGAGTCATGTTTCACAGCTCCATTTAGTTGAACGGCAATCTCAAGGCGGGTTCCCTTGCCCACGGTTGATTCCAGATGCATCGTGTCCGCACATTTTCGTATGTTCGTCAAACCCATTCCTGCGCCAAAGCCCAAATCCCTGACCCAATCGGGTGCTGTCGAAAACCCAGGCTCCATTGCTTTTTTAATGTCAGGGATGCCGGGGCCGCTATCCACGGCCTCCACTCGGATTTCCCGGGGGGTTACTTGAGCAGTAATCTCACCTCCGTCGGTAAAAACCACGATATTCATCTCCGCCTCATAGGTGGCAATCGCGATGCGTCGGATAATCTTTGGAGGGATTCCCATCCTTCTTAAGGTTTTCTTTAGCCCACTGGAGGTTCTGCCTGCCCGGCTGAAATCCTTGCCTGTCACCTTGTACTGGAAAATGAGAGTGGTTTTGTCAGCGATGATGTCCTCGAAGAAATAGCTGGCCCGATAGCGATGTATCTCCTCTTCATGGTAGTCTATTTCTATTCTCTTCAGCAGACCACGAATGATATCCCCCTTCGTGATTACCCCCACCAATGCCCCATTTTCCCGACTAATCACCGGAAAACGGCCATACCCCCGCCGGTCAAATTCTTGCACCGCTCGGACCAAGGGCTCATCATCATACAGAGTTATCACATCGCGGCTCATCCTGTCTCTCACGAGGTTGTTCATCTTGCCTTCAGAAAGGCATTTGACAAAATCTTCAATGCTGACGAGGCCCACCAGTGTTGTTCCTTCGACTACAGGAACACCGGAAATCCGCTTATCGTGCAATAGTACCCGGAGCTCACTCATCAGGTTATGGGGGCTGACCGTAATGACATCTGTGACCATAACCTGGTTCACCTTTATCTCGTAGACTAACTCCTGAACTTTGGTGATGGCCTTTTCCGCATCCATGGAGGAACCTGTTCTGTCTTCATTCGTCATAACCTGAGAGCCCGTTCATGTACAATTTCCCGCAGGCTTCAAACATTGGAAGGGAAGTCGTTAACAAAGTGATTCCACTTTCCCGGGCCAAAGTGATCAGTTCTTGGCTGGGTTGTTTTCCTCTCACGAAGCAAACAATTCTTATCTCGGCTATTTCCGCTGTGCGTACGACCTGGGGATTGTTCAGCCCTGTCAATAGTATCGCCCCAGGCTTAATAAAGGCCAGCACATCACTCATGAGATCGCAGCCACAACCCGTTCTGACTTTGGCGTCAAGATTGGTATTTCCGGCCACGACGCGACAATCAAGAGTTTTTATGATTTCCCCAAGAGTCATTCTATTTCGTCACGCCTTCCTTGGGCTGTCGGCTTAATGCCGCTCCGGCTTGGGTGTCCGCGAGGGTCAGCAAGTCATGGTCGGGCTCAAGTAACGCCGAAATGCCCGTTTTCAGCCGCGTACCCTCTTTGAATATCTTGTCGCCGATAATGAGCTTGCACTCTTGCGGGACAGGAAGGCTGGGACAGGCATCATAGCATGAGCCGCAACTGTTGCATAGAGTGGTATCCACATACCGCGCCTTCTTTCGGACCTTGATCTTGAAGTTTCCAACATAGCCTTGGACTTCTTCGATTTCCGCATAGGTGAGCAATCGGATGTTCGCGTGTTTTCCCACGGAAACCATCTTCGGGGTCAAAATGCACGCGGCACAATCCAGCGTGGGGAAGGTTTTGTCAAATTTGGCCATGTGGCCCCCGATGGACTCCTCTTTCTCCACCAGAATCACGTCACAGCCGGCGTCGGCAATCTGCAATGCCGCTTCAATTCCCGCAATGCCTCCTCCCACTATCATGACGCGCTTCGTGATGTCAATGCGGCGCATCTCCAGGGATTTCTGGAATTTGACGCGAGCCAAAGCACCGTTGATTAGCGCATAGGCTTTCCGCGTCGCGGCATCACGCTCCGTCGTCACCCAACTACATTGTTCGCGTATATTCACCATTTCAAACAGGTAGCGGTTCAGGCCGCCTCGTGCCACCGCCGCGCGAAAAGTGGGCTTGTGCATCAGGGGGCTGCATGCCGCCACGACCACTCGGTTCAAATTCTGTTCTTGAATATCCTTGATGATGAGTTCCTGACCGGGTTCAGAGCACATGAATTTGTAATCTCGTGACACCACAACATCCGGATGATTCGCCATCGCCTTGGCAATGTGAGCGACATCCACCATCTTGGAGATATTCGTTCCACAATGGCAAATGTATAAGCCGATTCGGCAAGGGGGGACCTTGCCATTGCCGCCTTTTGAGTCTTCGCTCATGCTGCGACCTTCTTATCTTTTGATTTCAGTTTCAAATCCTTGGGTCTCACAACCAATGTGTCCATGCCCAGTTTCGACGCCTCGATGTCCAGTGCGAGTCCGAGCAACTGAGTGAAATAGACAATGGGCATCTCGTGTTTTGTCTGATATTTCTCGTTGATTTTCGCCTGATACCCCTCGAGATTCATCTGGCACAGAGGGCACGCCGTGGCGATGACTTCGGCTCCGCTCTCCTCGGCGTTGAGGAGAAGTTCATTGTTGAGATCCAGGGCGATTTCTTCATAGGTGGTCATGAGCATACCACCACAGCACCGCACCTTGTCGGCAAAAGGAACTACATCAGCGCCCAAGGCAGAGAGCAGGTGGTCCATGGTCATGGGATCATCCAGTTCATCGAAATGTTTCACGGGACGCACAATCTGGCAACCATAGTAGGGGGCCACTTTCAGTCCGTCAAAATAGCTTTTGGCTCTCCTTTCAAGTGTGTCGAGGCCCACATCATTGACCAGAATGTCCAAAGGATGGCGAATATCCACCTGTTTATCGTAAGTCAAATTGGCGGCTTTCAAGGCGGAAAAAATTTTATCGCGAACCTTGGGGTCCCAGGAAATATACCGATTCGCTTTTCGGAGAATCGTGTAACAACTGTTGCAGGGCGCGCAAATGTCACAGCCCATGTGCTGCGCGATGGCGAGATTCCGCGCGGCAACTGCATAGGCGACGGTTTTGCTGATGGACATATACATGGTAGCGCCGCAGCAGTTCCAATCTTCAATCTCGCGAAGCGTAATGCCGAGGGCCTTGAAGACCTCACGCACAGACTGATCATAGGGCTTGCTGGTGTGCTCGAGGCTGCAGCCGGGATAGTACGCAAACTCCATCAGATACCTTCCAATTCTTTGGCACGGGCAATAATTGCTCTCACTTCATGCACCTTCTTGATCTTTGTTGGTCGGGTTGCCAGCCGACCCCGTTTCATCATAGAGAGGCCAAATCCTGCGCTTGACATGAGTCTCATAGGGTTGGTAGCAAGAAGATATCGGATTCCCAATCCCAACTCAAAATTCCGGCCATATTTGTAGAGATTCGAAACGAAGGCTTCCGACAATACATGGACCGGAAATCTCTTGGGAAAAATCTTCTTGTCTATGGCAAGCCGCTTCAAGGCATAGAGTGTTTCCGTCACCTTGATTCCCGATGGGCATCGGACGCGGCACGCGTAGCACGAAGCGCAGATCCAAATGGTGCGGCTATGCAGGATCTCTTCAATCATGCCGGCGCGGAATAGAGCGACCACTTGCCGAGGAGTGATATCCATCCAACGGGATACGGGGCAAGTCCCCGTGCAGGTGCCGCATTGGATGCAATTCTTGATCTTCTCACCGTGAGGCATGCCGATCACCTCTTTGAGGAATGCCTCTCGTAGCTCGGCTTCGCGTTTTGTCTTGATGGGTTCAAGTGTTTTGGGCATATATACTCCAAAGCTCAACCTTTCTTAGGTGCTGAGCGTGTTCCTTCCCAACCGCGACCGTCAAACGAAATAATGTGAAACTTTTCACATACTTTTCAAAAAAAGTAGACCGGGCCTACTGGTCGTCGTCTTTCGAGGTTCTATCCTCCGCCCATTGTGTTTCCAATATAAGTATAAAAAATGCGAAAAGCAAATCCCTTCTCATCAGATTTGCCGAGCTGCAGTTGACATCTATAAATACAAATACATAAGATGGTCAGAAGCACCACCCAGAAATCGCCATGTTGCAAAACACAACAGTTCATCGAAAGGTCGTTGCGAGTGGCTTGCGATGACAGGCGGACCCTGCCCAATCCTCGGCACCGAGTGCGGCCACAGCCCGCTCGGACATGAAGATACAAGACCTCGAGGTCAAGTACTGGGTGAGCATGTCATGAACTGGCTCGAACCTCAAGTCTCCGCCTTGACCATTCGTATGGTGACGAATTGTTTGTTCTTTCTTTGGGGCTGCGTGTGGTAAGGACATTCGCCTAACGCGACGGGCAGCTTCCGCGGAAACGAATCTGGAACAAATATTGCGTTCTATTTTCTGGAATCAATATGAAACGAGGCTCTACAGTCTGCCAGTCTCTCGGTCGGGTGATTAGGAACAGTTTCCGAAAATCACTATAATATAGCTCAGGATCTGGTATCCTCTTGGGGCAAGACTCGTGTGTGGCAGTTGTGGACGCGACGGATTAGACAATATGGGAGAAGGAGAAGATGGGAAAGCCAATCATTGTTTTCATTCTAACAGTGGCATTCTGTGTGGGTTTCAACTTGACATTCGCGCAGGCGCAGGGAATCATCATTGACCACACCTGCACCGACATCGAAATGGTTCCTTCCAGTTTTATTGATAGCGCGAAGGTTCATTTCAAAATGACCTACGGTCATACATCTCACGGAAGCCAAATCGTGTCGGGTATGTCGCTTCTCATGAGCCATGACGAGCTCTATGACTTTTTCAATGACCACTACTACTATAGATTCGGCCCGCCCAATCCCGTTGCGCCGCCCGGCGATCTCTCACTATGGGATTATGTTCCCGAGGGCGATTTGGGCAATCCTGACCGGGTCACCTGGTCTCTGCTGACGGATGCGATGCTGAGTAACAGCGACGGTGCGTATGTCATCTATCCGCATGGAAGAAATCTGGTCATGTGGTCGTGGTGCGGGCAAGTCGGCTGGGCTACACCCGCGGAAATAGATACCTATTTGACCCGCATGAGTTGGCTGGAGGGGGAATATCCTGATGTCGTTTTCGTCTACATGACCGGCCATCTGGACGGAACGGGAGAAAGCGGGAATCTCCATCTGCGCAATGAGCAGATTCGCCAGTATTGCCGCGATAACAACAAAATCCTTTTCGATTTTGCGGATATCGAGAGCTATGACCCGGACGGAAATTACTACTTGCCGTTAGGGGCCAACGACAATTGCGATTACAGTGGGGGGAATTGGGCGGTGCAGTGGTGTGCGGCTCACCCGGGCGACCCTCTCTGCGACTATTGCGACTGCGCTCATTCACAGCCGCTGAACTGCAATCGGAAGGCGCGAGCTTCTTGGTGGATGATGGCGCGACTCGCGGGCTGGGGTGTCACGCCAACGGAGCTCGTCCTGCAAGTCGCTGCGGCAAATGTTTTCCTCGTCTGGAGATCCGTGCAGGGCGCCGCATCCTACAAAGTCTATTCATCACCCGACTCTCATACGGGCTTTGCAGAGGATTTTACCGGCGCATACTGTGACACGACTTGGATCGCTCCACTCCCCACAGGTCCCAAATACTACCGAGTTACAGCGATTATCGAATGATGGTCATAGGAACTCTGGCAAGTGGTAGAGATCCTGCACGAAGAAAAGCGGGCTCCTCATTTTTGAGGAGCCTGCTCTGTCTCCTTGGGGGCGTCATCGCGTGCTTTTGCATCGCGCTTTCGCGTTCAGAAGTATACGGGAGCCGTTTTCAAAACGACCAGGTCATTCCCGCAAAGAACTGACGCCCTGGCGAGGGATAGCCTAATTCCTCTTGATAGTCTTCATCAAAAAGGTTGTAAACTCTCACATGCAACCTGAGAAGCTTCCCGATTTCTTGGGAAATCATTGCGCTGTGGATTTCATATTGGGGTAATCGCCAATCGGGCATGTAGGTGGTTCGCTCGTCAAAGCGGGTGAGCCCGAAGTAGTTTAGTTCATAGTTCGCTTCCATGCCAAAATCCGTCTGACCGGAAATCACAACGCGCAGCCGTTGGGGAGCGAGCTCTTCAAGCAGAACATCCGATGAATGCTTCCGATTGATGCCGAATAGGTCATCATCAACGCGCCCGTAGCCGAAATCGCCGGATACATAATGAGAAAACTCGAAACGAGTCCGCAATTCCCATCCTTGCAAGAAGGCCATCGTGTCAATGTTCTTGAAACGATATGACCTCGACTCTCGGTAAATCAGATTCGTGAGTTCATTATGAAAAAAGGCAATCTCTGAAGAAATCTTGAGCGGAATTTCATCGAATTGGAAATCGCGCTCAAGGCCGATTTCATATTTGTCCGCTTCTTCCGGCTTCAATTCGGGATTTCCAGACCCTTCGCTGTACAGATGGTGCAGCACCGGAAAGCGGATGGAGTAGGCGTAGCTCGCATGAATTCTGAGTTCCCAAGGCAATCCTTGCCGGACGCTCGCCATCGGACAGAGTTTGTTAATTGAAGATTCCTCCGTTTCCGCTCCAAAGAAGTTGTCGCTCATTCCAACAGCGATTTCCGTCTTATCCCAAGGCCGATAATTCTCCTGGAAGTACATCGTGCCGTTGTAGATGTGATGATATTCCCAAGGATCATCCAGATCAGGCCTCTTGTTCATCACATCGCGCTTGAAACTCAGCCCCAGCTGGATCCAGTGTTTCCGCCACGCTGTAATCTTGGCGTCGGCCAAGCCACCGATGGTCCAGTTTTCCAACTTGGAATCCCACGCTATCTGGTCCTCTCGCATCTCGGAGCCGTTATACTCAATCAAGCGATCATGCTGCGCATCAACAAAGAAAACGGATTTCAGCTCGACCCTCGGATTCAGATGCCAATTGCCGGAGAGGGCGCTATTGAACCGTTCCCAACTGGGAAATGTCCGGAAACGGGGCGCGTCCCAGGAATAGATTGTGGAAGGAACATCTTTTTCGGCCCAATGATAGCCCAAGGATAGTGCGTAGAGACTCTGCGCGCTGGGTTGAAAACCCAATTTCCCGTCGAAGCCCGTCTTATGATACGAGCTATTTTTCCTCAGGCGACCATCTTCGAGGGAAGTTGGCTGAAAATCTTCGCTTAACGCGTAGCCCTTCGCATAGTTTTCGTACCCGGAAAGCCAGTAGTTGAAACGGCCGATTTTGCGGCTGTGGTTGAGGCTCAGCTTTCGGAATTCATACTCTCCAAATTCGCTCTCGACGGTGGTTCGAGGTGTTTCCAATCCGTTTTTAGTCACGATATTCACCACACCCCCCATGCTATTGGCTCCATAAGCTACCGAGGCCGGCCCCTTGATGACTTGAAGCTTGGCAATGTTCTCATGGGAAAGCATGGATAGGTCCACCTTCCCATAGTAGCCCGGATTGATGGGCCGACCATCCACCAATACCAGCACATCCCTTGCGGGAAAGCCTCGGATTTTCGTCTCGGTTTCCGCCTTGGGACCCGCCGTGATCTCCAATCCCGGGTCTGAGCGAAGGAGGTCGGCAACCGTCACGGCGCTTCGCTTCTGAATCTCCTCCGCCGTGATTTCTGTGGTCATCGAAGTGCCGCCCATCGTGCGAGCTCCATAGACGACCACCTCTTGCAAGGTGTAAATGGAGGCGCTGGAGTCGCTTTCCGTAGGGGGACCCGGGTTCGGAAACACCGGCCATGTTAGACCGGCAAGCAGAAAAAGAGTGTAGATCAGGATTGCGAGAGGTCGCTTCATCGAGTCACAATTTGATTGACCGAGATCTTCTGCAGGACTTTGAGCTTGTATCTGCCACCCGCAAGACTCGTGTCCGTGAAGAATGTCTTCAGGCTTTGCGTGAGCCAATAGCCCGTTTGAAACTGTGCCCAGGTCATATCCGTCGTCGGGCCGTAATCATCGAGTGAGCGCATGTTGTACTGAAAATTCTCCGGATTGACAACCAGCGTATCCACGAAATCCTTCAAGGGAAGGGCATCTTCAAGCTGGCCCACATCATTGGTGATTTGCACAGAAGCAATATCCTTCAACTCCACGAATGAAACGGTATCCGGCGCTTCAATGTCGAACTTACGGTGGACGAGGATTCTCGCGACATCCTGCACATTGTAGGCACTAGGCAGATCAATTAGTTCGTCAGGGAAAATCGCTCGTTTCGTGGAAACGACAATGTATCCCAATGTCATGTGCTCCCAAGTGTTGTCCAGATAGCCTCTGCTGCCTGATGCCGAGAAACCATCTGCGCCGACAATTTGATAGGCATAGAGCGGTCGGGCATCATAATGAATATCATTTCGATCCACATAGTCGTGAATCAGCGTCGTATCAATGAATGAACTGAGCTGGATCGCTTCCTGCCCATCCACACTAATTTTCGGCAACGCTGAAAAGAGAATCTCCGTGGAATCCCCGTCCAAGTGAATCCAGATGGAAACCTCGGTCGGAGTGGACGAGCCGGCGGGATTGTCTTCTTCCTTGCTGCAACCGAAAAAGAGCACGGCGCCCAGAGCAAAGAAGAACGCGATTTGGAATGGACGATACGCAATGCGCATGGTGGACTCCTTTAGTCGTTAGGTGCGGAAATTGCCAAGCAGTGAGTGTCAAATGTCAATGGAAAAGGAGTCGAACAAAGCCGAGGCTCTTGGCGAGGAGCTTGAATTTGTCGGCGGGAAAGGGCGGTGTGTGCTTCAAGGTCGCGTCTCCTTTCCATAGTGTGGAGGCCTGCTCGTTTCCAAATAGACCCTGTCGGTCTTCTCTCATAGGGGGCCCCCTAGAGAAGAAGACTCGGAGAAAACTAACAGTTCGGGAGCTGACAGAGAGCTCCTATTTTGCAAATTGTGTTTGGGTAGTCCTCTTTACTTTGGATAGTTTCTGAAAGCGAACAATAAACCTCGGGGGCGAGTGCTCTCGAATTTCTTTAATTTACAAATCAGAAGAGACTTTGTCAAGTCACCGCATTACTTTGCATGAAATCCTCTATCGTCATTTCAGAGAAGGCTGCGCCTTGACCGGTTTGAGCTCATAGCGCCACCTTGCTGGGCTTCGAAATCGCTTACGATAAGGCGGCAGTCTGGCCCAGCAAGCTGGGCGCTACCATGACTTAACAAAGACCCCCATGTTTCAGGAATCGGCTTGTCATGAAGAAAGATTCCCCATTGAGCCTCCGAAATCCACGGGAACTATCATTGCCACCCGGAGTTGAAATATGTAGCTACCTACATTTATGGTGGATTTAACCCAAATGCCTGACCGCTATGAGAGCCATCTGAGCTTCTGGTGTCACCGTGCAGCGCATGCGTTTCGAATGGCGTTTGATAGGCAGAGTGCTGCATGGGGATTGCACTGGGGAGAGGCCGTCGTGCTCTTCAAGTTGAGTCACTATGGGCCGCAGTCCCTCGCTGAGTTGAGCCGCAGGATCGGTCACTCACATCCGACGGTCTTGGCTCAGGTCAAGAATCTTGAGCATGCGGGTTATCTTACTCGATCCCCTCATCCCGAAGATCGGCGGGTAAGAGTCATTGCGCTGACGGCATTAGGTGATAAGATGGTATCGCGGTTCGGTCGGGTCGCAGATGAAATCAATGAGCGAGTGGTCACGCAGTTGGGATTGGCGGAGAGCACTCATGTCATCGCCGGTTTGAGACATTTGGTCGAAGTCTTGGAGGT
>DYHQ01000082.1 GCA_020724065.1 Candidatus Puniceispirillum sp.
CGTCTCCCAATTTCCCGAAGGATAATCACGGTTCAATTCAATCTTCACATTGCCCGAAATCCCTCCTGCCACCCAAGTGATATTTCTTACCTCACCGGCGAGCCAAACCTCACTCCCGTTAGGTGAAGCGACGGTGATCGGGATTGTCTCGTCGGCAATCGTGAAATCTGCGTCGGATGTGTCTCCCGTGGATGGACTGGTCGCGCCGATTACGCGGATTCGAGCATGGGTAGTCGTCGGGATCGTTGCTGTCCAGGGATGACTGCCATCATTCGTGGTACTCGAAACGATAGTCTGCCACGGCCCTCCGGGATAGCTGAAGTTGATGCTGATTTTGACATTGCCGCTATAATTCTGGCTTAACCAGCGAATGGTGTCTGTCTCTCCCACATACCAGATTTCGCCACCGTTTGGATACAGAACCGTGATGATACCTGTGGGGATGATGTAGCGTATGGCGTCCTCGACTCTGTAGTCACAACCCGCCCAGGGACAATAGAGTTCATCCACCGTGTACCAGGTGTTGTGACCATCGTCCCAGCCGTAGTTCATGTGAACTTGATTGGTCCCGGAGACGCGCCATCCATCACAGACGATGGAGTGGGCATAGATGCTGTATTGCAGAGGCCGGGATTGATTCAATTCCGCTTGGAGCATCGCAAACCATTCATCTCCCGATGAATAGCTATTGCGGGTCTCCATGTCAATTTGCTCCGAATAGCCGAAATGAGCCGTCAAAGCCTCCATCACATCCGTCATGTAGGTTCCGGAGCCGCAATGACCATAGTCCATGTCTTCCGCGACGCCGATTTCATAGCAAAGCTCGGCGACGGCATCCTTCTGCGCTTGCGTTTCACCGCCGGCGTAATGGTCCAGGATATTCGCCCAGTCATACGCGTCGCTGAATGTGGCCGAAAGGTATTGGCCTTCCGGGGTGCCTCCGCAGGAGTTGTCACCGTTCCACCAGTAAGTATAGCTCCCAATCCCATAGGTAGGAGAGCGGTGATAGTAGAGGATTTGTGCCGTGGCCGTGGCCACACAGCCCACATAGCAGCACCCGCCGTCGCCCATTGGACACAAGTCCCAGTATGGAGTGCCCTGATCCCAACTGCTCGTCAGAAGTGGCCCCGTATCCAGGATGCCATATAGACTCTCTGTTTCCGCTTCACTGTCCATCGCTCTGCTGCGATTCTGCTCCTCAAGGCTTTTCGTGAATGTGTGGTAGTCGCTGGCATAAGTCTGCCACAGACTCTGGTATTGACCGATCGCTTCCTGCAAAGCAGACCATTCCGCGGGAGGATTGGGGTTGTTCAGATAGTTTCGGACTAAGTCAATCTTGTACTTCAAATCCTCTTTGAGCATCCCACAGAAACCCGCATCACGAGTGACATCCAATGGCGAACTTGTGGAATAGGCTGTGATAGGCGGGAGCTCGCGGTAAGCGGGGACTACAATGTAGCCGCCACTCTCAATTGGCAAGCTGAAAGCCAATATCTCTCCCTCATATTGTATTTCCTGGATGGCATCGGGAGAGAAATCACCGGCTGCTATCCATCCCCATCCTATTTCCTGCCCCAAATGGAGCCAATTATTACCGATTGAAACGACCGCATTGCGGTCTGCCTGTGTCAACTGAGAGAATCCAAGGGAATGATTCATCAGCACGCACATTCCAACCATCAAAGCTATTCCAAATCTCCTAAACGAAATCACCTTGTCCTCCATATTGCAGTATCGTTTCCGGGAGAGGTCACCACTGCGATCAGAGGCTGACAATGCAAATCGCAGTCACTCTGACCCTCTTCCACTGTTCCATGTCCTGTTGAAATTACCTATTGACTTTGCCAACTCTCGGCGTATCACGCTGTATTTATTTAAATTGCACTTCGACACCCCAACCATTCATTTACAAAAAAATTGCGAGAGAATCAAGGATTTATGTGTTCTTGGACATGAAGTGCGCAGTCAATCACTGTGCTCTGGCACAAAAGTATTCCTAAGCGCCA
Source organism: Candidatus Puniceispirillum sp. (assembly GCA_020724065.1). Lineage (GTDB taxonomy): Bacteria > Electryoneota > RPQS01 > RPQS01 > DYHQ01 > DYHQ01. Next base: position 2,007 of record DYHQ01000082.1, read on the forward strand.
AGCCGGGTTCGTAACTTGGCCGCAATCTACTTTAGCAACATCATCTTTTGTGTCGCGGAAAACTCTCCTGCCTGAAAACGGCACAAATAAACGCCCGAGGCCAAACCCGATCCATCGAAGAGAACCGTGTGCCTTCCCGCAGGTTGCAGTCCGGTGGCAAGTGTCCGAACTTCACGCCCCAAAAGGTCAAAGACTCTCAAAGTAATAGGGCTCGCTTTGGGCAAGTCATACGAAATCCGCGTGACAGGATTGAACGGATTCGGCCGATTCGGATGAAGGGCGAACTCACGGGGGATCTCATCCAATTGAAGTGTGGCTGATGTAATTTGCTCGCCCGACAGCGGGAAACGAACATAGCCACCTTGCTGATTGACGGCGTTGCTCTGAATGAGGAGCGTATCATAAAAACTCCCACTGGCCAGCGGTCCGAAAGTGAGCGCCACCTCGCAGGCGCTCATCTCCCCAGGGGCAAGATCCAAGAAGCCCGGGCAATTCGTGGCGAGAGAAAACTCAGCACTTGGAAGATCGAGGGGCCGAAAGACAGCGATCATCTCGCTGCCGAAGTTCTTCATAAAAAAAGTCTCGCTGACGGTTTGGGTGCTGTCCACTGTTCCAGCTTCCCACGAAAGCACCGGCACATCTGCCTCTGATGGCCGCACCAGTGCCAAGTAGCCCTGAGAGCAGTCAATCGAAAAGTCCCCATCCGAAATATCAAATAGGGTATCCTCGAGCGCACTCACCTTGACTCGGCAATGGTCGGAGAGTGGTTCGGTGATGAAGACCGCCTCTGCCCCGTCGTTTTCCGTGCTGTCCCACAGCGTTTCCCATGCGCCCGCGGGATAATTTCGGTTTATTTCGATTTTCACATTTTCAAAACCATGACCCACCCACTGCATGGCACCATACCGGAATATGAGCCATCGTTCACCCCCGTTTGGATAAAGCAAAGAGAGATGAGCAAGAATGCTGAAATCTCCGTCACTGATGTCCCCAAGAGTGTCCGAAAGCGTGCTTAAGCGAATTCGACAATGGCTTGATGCAGGGCCTGAGACCGTGATGACCTCCTCACCGTCGTTTTCGGTGCCGTCCATCAACAAATCCCACCCACCTTCCGGATAGTTCCGGTTGAGTTCAATTCGGATCCCGCCCTCAAAGCCAAGTCCAATCCACTGCACCGTATCGGAGGAAGCGACATCCCACTGCTCACCTCCATTGGGCCGAAGAATACGGAGAGTGGGGGGAAGAATAGAGAAGTTGCTGTCTGAAATATCCGAGAGCGTGTCCCCAATCACGCTAATCCGCGCGCGGGCAGTCGTCGTTGTTGGTCCTGTGACCACCCAGTCTTGTGCATAGTTCGTGAAGGGAACCGAGGCAAAGAGAGTCTCCCAAATGCCGGAAGAATAATCGCGGGTCAGTTCAATCGTAACACTTCCATTGACGCCCGCACCCAGCCAGACGAAAGTCTGGGTCTCATTCTCGGTCCACACTTCGCTTCCGTTGGGCTCACGAACCATGATATAGGGATTTGTAATGGTGAAGTTGTCATTGGAGATGTCTTGAATCGTCGGTTGAGCGGTGCTGCTGATCCGGACGCGAGCTTGGGTTGTGGTCACCCCGCCGACCGGCCAGCGTTCGACCCCGTCGTTCGTTATGTTTGAGAAGAGGATTTGCCATGCGCCTGTGGGGTAAGTGCGATTCAGCTCAATTGTCACATTGCCTGAAATGCCCGCTGAGAACCATTTGATGGTATCCACGGTGCCGATGAGCCATGTCTCCCCTCCATTGGGCACGAGAACTCGGATTGCAGCATTGCTGATCGAAAAATTCGCATCCGAGGTATCTCCAACGGATGGGTGGGAGGAACCTACCACGCGGATTCGAGCCTGCGTCGTTGCGGGAACCGTCACCGTCCACGGATGTTGGCCATCGTTGATTGTGCTCGTCACGATACTCTCCCACGGTCCTCCCGGATAGCTCCGATTGATATGAATGTTCACATTCCCGGAGTAATCAAGGCTTGTCCACCGAATCGTATCCATCTCCCCTATTAACCATGTTTCGCCTCCGTTAGGAGATGTCACGGCAAGGATGCCCATGCCCCACCATGCTGCGTAGGCATCGCCGTCATCATTGCGTGTGTCCACCCATACGGAGTAGAAGCCATCCGTGTGGAAAGTCAACCCGCAGTAATCTCCAAGCCAGTTGGAACTGGCTGGATTTGAGGCAATGTCCGCTACGGCGAAGTCAGGTATCCAGGTCATTCCTCCATTGGTGGACATGGTTGCATAGGTTTTGTATTGGCATCCAGTGGGGTCTTCACGCCGGTCAAGCCAAGAGACGCCGATGTTCCCTGTCGTAGGATGAACGGCCATCCATTGCCACCATTGCCATCGGCCCATCGTGTCGTTGTCCACGCGGGAGGCCGCTGACCATGATGTACCGCCATCCGTGGATCGGCAGAAATAGATATCGGGATTTCCGCTGCGGGCATCGGCCCAGCAAACATAGATCCATCCTCGGCGTGAGCCATTTGAGATGTCGCAACCGATGACCGGGTAAGCGGGCGTGCGGAAGCTGCCGCAGGGATTCGAGTGGAAGTTGTCGTTGAAGTTCGATACAGTGATGTCAGGGTCCCAAGTGACGCCTGCATCCGTGGAACGATCGAATTTGATCGTTGAATTCCCGTAGTCGAACCAGACAGCATAGACCTCTCCATTCGGGCCGGCGGCGGGGCAAGAGAATTGGCAGTCGGAAGAAGTCGAGATCCGGGCGGGAGTCGAGAACGAGGCGCCTCCGTCCGTCGAACGAGAGTAATGGATGGCCGCACCGCCGCCCAGATCGAATTTCGTCCAAGTAATGTAGTAGTTGTTTTGATAGGGTGAGCTGGAACTGATATCACAAGTGGCGTAGGGCTTATCCTCGAAATCCGAGTCGCCACCTCCCGTATGTGCAACGGCCGGTACAGGATTGGACCATGAAATCCCGCTGTCGGTTGAGGTCTGTAGATAGACGCCGTTGTCAGGGCCACTGCGGTCGAAGGCGATGTAGGCGACGTACATTCGGCCAGTATTGTCTATGTTGGTGACCGGGTCGCCGGCGGCCTCGAAGACTCCAGTCGGACCGCGGGTCACGAGCGCATCAAACCATGAATTGCCTCCATCTGTTGTGCGATAGAACCCTCCCGACGCATCGCCGTTTCGGTAATCATTGGCACCGGCCAGAACAATATCGGTGTTGATCGGATTGACCGCACACGGAGTCTCGTTTTGCGCATTGCCATAGGCATCTTGGTTGCACCGGCGGTTCGGGCCGACATCGTCTAAACGATTCCCCGTTGGCTGACCGGTCTGTGTTTCATAGAGGACCACGCCGGAAACAGGCACTCCGGCTCGAGCTTGAAGGGTCTGCCCTTTCGCCGTCACTTGAAAATGACTCGACTGTCTTTGTGGTTGACTTGATTTCTCCGTGCCAGCATAGGTGAGCCCACTGAGAACACAGTATGTTCCCATAAAGAGAGCGAATGCACTACGCATCGGTTGCCTCTGTTCGTTTTGACAAATGCTGGGGGCCGTCATAAAAGAGTATCTTCTCGCATCTGCAAGCTCTTGCCTTCATTGTGACCAGACCTCTACGAATCCGCAACGAACAAGCCCTGCCACATCGCGGACTCAAAAAGATCTATTCGCGTAGGGCTTCGCGCAGCAGCATTTCCTGCAACTGAGGGTTTTGTCTCAGGAGCTCCTCCACGGCGAGGCGAAGCGCCGAAAGAAGCAGCGAGTCCTTTTGCATCGTTGCGCTCTGGATTTGCAAGTCGAGCAGGGCCAACTCGCGTTCGAGTAGGATTTGCCCGACCAGCTCTCCCATGCGCCGTTCAAATGTTGGATCTCCTTCGGCTCCTTCAATCTGTACGACCAGCTGACGCATTTTCTCTTCAGCGCTCTGCATGACCGAATCGAGCGAAAACTGAAGCGGAAGCTGGGAAGGGTCAATGGCAAGATGGGGGGCTGAGGTGTCCGTTGCAGGAACATAGAGGACGGTTCCCTGCAGGGAATCGGACATTGTTTCCCGGCCTCCCACATCAATAACCAAGCGCGGTGCAGCCCCCAAAGAGGCTGATAGGAAAACGACCACAAGAGCACAGATTGCTTTTTTCATAGATCATTCCTTTTTGGTTCCACCTTAACGGACGAGAGAATCATGCCACATAGAATGAGAGCAGCGCCGATGAGAGTGGGCGCCGGGGGCCTCTCCGCTAACATGAGCCAAGCGGCAACTCCGGCGAAAACAGGTTCCATTGCATAAATTACCGCGGTGGCCGCGGCAGGCAAACGAGGTTGATATTTCACCTGGGCCCATATGCCCAATGCCGAAGCCAGAATCGCCGTTGTCAGCAGAGTCCCCGCCATTAGGTATGAGAAATGGAAGCGTACGATTTCCAACGGCATGGCACAGGCCGATAGCGCGGTGCTTAGCGCGAGCTGGAGCCACGCCAAAGAGAGCAAGTTGTCGGCTCGACTCCAGCGATTGATATACACGACCTGAAGAGCAAAACTGGCTGCACACGCGAGTGTCAAACCGTCGCCAAAATTCAAGCCGCCCAAGGATGGCCGGGACATGATGAAAATACCGGAAAACGCGATGAGTACCGCCATCCAAAGACGCAGCGAGAATCTTTCGCCGAAAAGCAGAAACGCGAAAAGTGGCGTCAGCGGCACGAGCGTTCCCGTGAGAAAGCCCGACCGGGATGCGCTCGTAAACTGGAGACCGAGCGTCTGCCCGATGTAGCCGCCCCAGAGAAAGAATCCTATGACCAGTCCCTTCCAGAGATCGCGGCCGCTTAGAGGGATGACCCGCCTGCCAGAAATAAGAAAGAGCGTCGCGGATGCTATTGCAAATCGCAAAGACAAGAAAAGAGTCGGCGACACCTCCTTCAGGGACATTTGAACCAGAGGAAAAGTCAATCCCCAAACAAGGGTCAGACCAAGCAGAGCGCTATAGGCGGCAAACATTTTAAAATATACCCATCTATTGCCAAAGTTGCAAGCTCTTCTCCACCATTTTTGCATGAGTTCATCTCACGATTAGCCCCGTTCCGAAGACGAGGGGATACAGGGGAGACGCGTAGCGCCCAGTTTGCTGGGCCCGAATGCTGCAGGCGTCCCTGACCCCACGCGCCATTGCGATTCAGCAAAATAATCGTGGGATTTCATGGCCCAGCAAGCTGGGCGCTACGACTGTGGGAATTGGCTGCGAGCGGAGAGAAATCTGACATCTCCCTCCGTTCACGAGGGGACGGAAAGGGGGTAGAGACCCGCCGCTTGCGCTTGAATTTGAGATGAATTTTATGTATATTTTTCATGAAAATCCCTGCGATTTTGCTGTAAAGTTTTCCTTATGCCCTATGCGACTTTGGCCAAGGCCATTGCGGAGTTTGCCCGCTCGAAGCGCATCGAGAAGCGGCTGCGAGAGGCCGACCTTTTTCGCCGCTGGCCCGAAATCGTCGGGGAGCGAATCGCAAACCGAGCGAAACCTGTGCAGCTCCACCGAGGCCGCCTTGTCGTTGAGTGCAGCGACGCGGTCTGGCGTGCCGAGCTGCAATTTCACAAACCGGAGCTCCTCGAAAGAATCCACGGCGCTGTGGGAGAGGGAATCGTCAAAGAAATCTTTTTGAAGTAATCCCGACTCAGCGTTGATACTATAAGGGCCTGTTGCGATGCACGAGAGCGATTTCGAAGTCAATAACAATTCATCCACCTCTGTCGCCTACGGCGCGGACCAAATCCAGGTATTGAAAGGATTGGAAGCCGTTCGTCGCCGTCCCGCCATGTACATCGGGGATGTCGGCCCTCGAGGACTTCACCATCTTGTGTACGAGGTCGTTGACAATTCCATTGACGAGGCGATGGGAGGGTGGTGCACGGAGATTCAGCTCAGTACGAATGAAGATGGCTCGGTGTCCGTACAAGATAACGGCCGCGGGATTCCTGTGGAGGAACATCCGCAAGAGAAACGCTCAGCCTTGGAAGTCGTGATGACGGTGCTTCATGCGGGAGGCAAATTCTCGAAAGAGACTTACAAGGTCTCGGGGGGATTGCACGGGGTCGGCGTTTCGGTCGTGAATGCCCTCTCGATCTGGCTGGAAGTCGAGGTGCAGCGTGACGGTTGGCGCTATGTTCAGCGCTACGAGCGAGGAGTGGCCACCAGTGGGGTTGAACAGAAAAAAGGGGCGATGGGCACGGGGACGCGAACGACCTTCATGCCGGATCCGCTTATCTTCAAGTACCGCGATTTCAATTTCGACACCATCTGCCAGCGCTTGCGCGAACTGGCTTATCTGAACCGTGGCCTGAAAATTATCGCGGAAGATAAACGCGATGGCCGCCGGGAGGTATTTCAGTTTGAGGGAGGACTGGTCGCCTTCGTGCAATATCTGGACGAAACGCGAACTTCCGTTCAAGGTAAGCCCATCTATATCGAGCAGGAGCGCGAGGGAGTGCCGGTGGAAGTCGCCCTGCAATACAACGACGGCTACACCGAAAATATCATTTCCTATGTTAACAACATCAATACTGTCGAGGGTGGAACGCACCTTGTAGGATTCAAGAGCGCCCTAACCCGCACTCTGAACAGCTATGCCGTGAAATTAAGCATCTTCAAGAACGGCAAAATGAGCCTTTCCGGGGAGGATGTGCGGGAAGGATTGACGGCGGTAATTTCCGTGCGCGTGGCGGAGCCTCAGTTCGAGGGTCAGACCAAGACGAAATTGGGCAACAGCGAAGTCAAAGGGATTGTCGAATCGGTCATCAACGAGAAACTGTCGGAGTTTCTTGAGGAGCATCCCCAGATTGCCCGGCGTATCATTGAGAAATCGGTGAATGCCGCTCGCGCTCGTGAAGCCGCGCGAAAAGCTCGGGAGATTGCACGACGCAAGACAGCGCTGGAATCAGGGAATCTCCCCGGAAAATTGGCCGATTGCACCGACACGAATCGTGATACCTCGGAACTTTTCATCGTCGAGGGGGACAGCGCCGGAGGGTCAGCCAAGCAGGGGCGGGATCGCCGTTTTCAAGCGATTCTGCCACTCAGAGGTAAGATTCTTAATGTGGAAAAAGCGCGCCTGGACAAGATTCTCAGCAACGAAGAAATCCGCACGATGGTCTCCGCCATCGGCGTCAGTATCGGAATGGGCTCGGATGAGGAAAACGGCGCTCCCAAAGAAGAAGCCGAAAACTCCAAGGACGAATCCAACCTCTCGCGGCTTCGCTACGGCAAGATTATTCTCATGACCGACGCCGATGTGGATGGGGCGCACATTCGCACGCTGCTGTTGACTTTCCTTTTCCGCTATATGGATAAATTAATCAAAGAGAATCGGGTCTATATCGCTCAACCTCCTCTCTTTAGGGTTTTCAAAGGCAAGAAGGAGGTTTACTGCTACGATGAAGATGAGCGGGACGAGGCGATGAAAAGCCTCGGCGCGCAAGGAGTCCATGTTCAGCGCTACAAAGGGCTCGGCGAGATGAACCCCGAACAGCTTTGGGCGACCACGATGGACCCGGAGAAGCGCACGGTGTTGCAGGTTACATTGGAAGATGCGGCAGCCGCCGACCGCATGTTCAATATTCTGATGGGCGATGCGGTCGAACCCCGCCGCGAATTTATCGAGCGCAACGCCAAATATGTGCGGAATCTGGATGTGTGATGTGAATTGACTCCAGTCCTAACCCGCACTTGTTGCCCACCGATTCTGCGGAAACGACCATAATGAACAAGGGTCTCAGTTTGTATCTGAGGCCCTTGTTTGTCTCACCGGTGGAGGGAAGGGACTCCGAGGTCATTTCATGAGCACGAGCTTGCGTGCGGGTGAGCTGGCCGTGCCTTGCGAGGCGCGGGCGAAATAGATTCCTGCAGAAACGGCATGCCCATCTGCGCTGATGCCTGGCCAATAGATTCTATGAGTCCCTGCAGAAAACTGCTCCATTTTTGACCAGACCAGACGGCCCAACAGATCGAAAATCTCTATCTTGAAGAGTCCGGGGTGGTTGACCGATAGGGGCAAGGTCACGCCGGGATTGAAAGGGTTGGGATAAGGGTCGAGAAGGGTGAAGGTTTGAGGGATGGGAGATGGGGGGCGTTTATCGAACTCTGTGCCGCTTTCCAGAAGCCACGGGTCAAAATCCACCCGGCCGGCAATGGTATCGCCTCGGCCATTGGGATTTAGTTCGGCATGATACGGCCCCGTTGCGTCTCCCCAATAATTGCTATCGGCATCCAGATAGTAGGTCAAGCTGTCACTGCCGTAATAGAGCAAATTCACGGCATTCTTCTGATTGCCGACAAAGGAATTCCCGCGGAGGATGCATTTGGCGCCGTCGGTGCCGATGAATACTGCGGATGCCTGATGAACGCCCTCAAGATAGCAGTAGTCATTTGAGATGAATTCGTTGCTGTCCACGAGGACAGTGCAGGGAGGAAATTGGGCCCATATTGAGATGCCTATGGCTCCCCCGCTTCTGCAATGGATGAACTTATTTTGAGAAACCG
>DYHQ01000008.1 GCA_020724065.1 Candidatus Puniceispirillum sp.
ATCCACAATGGAAACCTACTATGTCTATATTTTGCCTTCGCCAAAGGGGGAAACCTTCTATATCAGAGTGACCAACGAGTAGAAAAGTGTATGAAAATAAGAATTAGAAAGGGAATCGCTGATAGAGGGATTCATGTTATGACTGGGTAGAGAGTGGATTCCCGCTTTCGCGGGAATGACAACCATGAGCCGCGGGAATGACAACAACATTGGTGGGAATGACACCATCAATGATGGGAATGACAGGTGTCCGTCTCATCGACGAGAAGATGCCACTTGCTCCCCTTTTCCTCTCGGTCCAAAAAACAAATGATATCATTAAGATACGAAAAACTGTTCCTCCCTGCCAAGTGCTATTTCAAGATATGCTCAGAAGAGGGGCAAATGAGCCAAGCATCTGCAGTTCGGCAGATTCTACACTCCGAGGGCTTCGTGAACAAAACTGGGGGGAGTTGGATTATAAAGTCAGAAAGCTTAACTTGGAGGGCAATAATGAAGAGCTTATTCCCCTTGTGCCATGTTGCGGCCTTGACGGCCATGTTCGCATTTTGTGGTTGCGAATCGCGAGCGCGCGAAGTCACACGCCCCGAACGCATTCGCAGCATGCGCGAGGTCTATTATGACCAGGAGACCTATGCGAAACTCGCCACACAGTGGAAGGCCTACTACGATGCGTATCCGTCCGAAGACGCTTACGCCAACTGGATGTACGCCACTCGCTATGCTCAAGACGAGAACTACTCGAAGCTGCTCGACAAGGGACTGAAGAAGTATCCCGCGAATCCGATTCTCCTCTACCTGAAAGCGCTCGAAAGACACGGCGCACATGACGACACTGAATCGCGCAGCTATCTCGAGCGTGCGGTCGCATTGGAGCCGGGTTATGTGGACCCGTGGTTTCCGCTTGTGACGCATTACATGGACGCGGGAGACGAAGAGCGGCTGGACATCGCGCTGCGCCATCTTCTCGAAAGTGGGATCATCCGCGATGATGTGATGGATTACAATTACAACATGCTGATGAGTCTCGAAGCGCAGGCGATTCTCATCACAAACGGTGATAACGACACCTATCCGGGCTGGATTCTCACGCGCATCGCCAAGGTCAGGCCCGATGTCTCCATCGTCAACCGAAGTCTCCTCAATACCGATTGGTACCCGCTCTATGTCATTGAACATGGCGCGCCTCGCTTCATCGGCAAGGGCGAACTGGACGGTCTGCGCGAATCCGTTTTAGAGAGTGCGGCAAAGAAACCTCCCAACTCTTCTGCGGGGCTGTACGGCGATACGCTCATCGCCCGGATTATCGAGGCGGCAGAGCGAGCCGGGCGGCCGGTGTATTTCTCCAAGACTCTGAACATCACTGATCCGCTGAAGCGCTTTACGGAAAATGGTCGGGATCTGGGATTGGTCATTTTGGTCACACCCACGCTGAAAACCTACGGCGCGCAGCTCCGAACTGTGTTGAGTACTTGGGTTTCCTCGTTTCGCACAGGCGGATTGGACAGTTGGCGGCTTCGATATTCTCCTGCCAACGATGCCGCTCGGATGATGATGGTAAATTACGCTCATGGACTCGCAAATCTATTACCCGCCATTGACGAGCACTGCGTAGACCTCAAGCCCGAACTGCTGCGTTGGTATGATGTGCACGCGTCGCCCATCCTGAAACCCGGGGCGGCGGACAAACTGAATGAGTACTGGTGTCAATCGAAGCCTGTACCCGAGCTAAATGAGTGGTGTACCCGAAAGGGACTTATGAAGTGAGCGACGACTGGCGGGATCTGGACCAGGCTCGACATGGTGACGAAGCGGCGTGGCGGCGACTGATGGAGCGGCATCTGTCGCGTCTCGTCGCTCTCGCGCTGATGATGACGGGCTCGCCTGAATTCGCTCAGGACGCCGCACAGGAAGCTTTCGTCCGCCTGCTGAAGGCTAATCCTGCTCCGGAGCAAGGCACACTGCGTGGTTATCTGACCACGATTGTGTATCACCTCGCTCTCAAAGAAAATCGCCGTTCAGCGCGGCAACAGAATGTCGAGAATTCTTCGTTAGAAGACGACTCGCCGTCTGCTTTGGAAAGCATGGTGCGCAGCGAGCGGGAGTGGCTGGTGGTCGGGGCGATTCGCGCGCTTGATGATGCGCAACGCACGGCGCTTGTCCTGCGATTTTATGGCGAACACACATACGAGGAAATTGCCGCCCTGACAGGCGTGCCATTGGGGACGGTCAAATCGCGCTTATTTTATGCGGTGAAACAGTGCCGCGAATGGCTCAAAGAGAAGGGAGTGTTCAAAGAATGCATGTAACGGAAGACGACTTGCTCAAGTTCGCGCTGGAGACTTGCGATGATGCGGAGGCGCAGGCCATTGGTGAGCATGTGGCCGCGTGTGATGAATGCCGCGAGAGATTGGCGCTTTTGCGCCGAGACATTGCGATCATCGCCGGTGTGCAGCCGGAAGCGGAGCGCATCCCTCTGCCTTTCCGCTCTTATCGTCCCTCAGTATGGAGAGCGGCGATGCGTATGGCCGCAGTGCTGCTTGTTGGATTCGTCGGCGGATTGGCCGTCTCGCGATGGGTATGCCGATGTCCGGTAACCGTTGTCCCTCAATACGGCGCCTCTGCCGCCCGCGCGATAGCCGCATCCCCCCAAGCCGTCACACCCGCACCGCCTGTGGATTTGGCGGCCACGAGCCAGTGATGAGGGGTGACATGCGAAATGCGTAGCGCCCAGCTTGCTGGGCCATGAAATCGTACGATAATGTCTCCCAATTCGCGCGGTGTTGACTTCCTAAACTGCAATGACGTATCTGCGTCCGAAGCTCCTGCACCATTGGGCCCAGCAAGCTGGGCGCTACGACTTCAAGCCGACCATTGGACGCATTGTTCGGAGGTGACTGTTCTCGCGGCCGAGCCGTGAAAGTTGACTCTTGGCGCGGAATTTGGTATTTTACACTAAGCAAGAGAGGGTCTTCTTAGCCGCTTTCACGCTTACCAGCTTTTTTGCAGCGCTTGATTCATGGAACTTTTTCGGATCGTATTCATTCCGGTTACGTTGATTGATGTGCTCGATATTCTGGTGGTGACTTTCGTTTTCTGGAAGCTCTACCAGATTATGCGAGGGACGCGGGCGACACAGATGTTTGCGGGCCTGCTGATTCTGTTTCTCTTCGCCATTGCGGCGCAGGCGCTGAATATGAGCGGCACAAGCTGGCTGGTTCAGAGCATAACGACCGTTTGGGTCATTGCCTTTGTCATTCTTTTCCAGCCGGAGCTGCGCCGATTCCTCATGCAGCTTGGCCAGAGCCGACTTGTGCGTGTTCTCTTCAGGGCGGAAGGTGCGCGGATGCTGGATGCGGTGGCCCACGCCGCGGCGGAACTGTCGAACCGTCATCTTGGCGGGCTGATGGTCATTCAGCGCAACTCCAATATCCGTTCCATCGCGGAAAGCGGCGTTCGCATTCAAGGGGAAGTGAGTCACGAACTTCTGTTGTCTATCTTTCATCCGCGGACTCCGCTCCATGATGGCGCCGTGGTGATTACCGGAACGACTCTCGAAGCGGCCCGCTGTCTCCTTCCGCTGACCGAGAACCAGCACCTTGATTCGGAACTGGGCACGCGCCATCGAGCCGCGTTAGGGGTTACCGAAGAGCTCGATTGTGTTGCCGTCGTGATTTCGGAAGAGACGGGGAAGATTTCGATCGCGTATGAGGGGAAATTCATCGCGCGGGGCGTGAATGAAACGGCGCTTCGGGACGCTCTGCATCGGCTGTGCGAAGGAAGCAAATTTGCCAGGAAAAAAGAGCAAAAAGAGCGCGCCGGCAAACAAAAAGGGGCACGCGTGGAAGATATGGCAGCGTCTAACTGACGCCTATCCGCGTGCGACCACGGCGCTAAGTCACATATCCCCGTTTGAACTTCTCGTTGCGACCATTCTCTCGGCTCAGTGCACGGACGAGCGAGTGAACGAGGTAACGAAGACTCTCTTTAGAAAATACCTCAAGCCCGAAGACTATCTGGCGGTGCCTGTCGAGGAATTGGAGGAGGATATCCGCCCAACCGGATTTTTTCACAATAAGGCGAAATCTCTGCGCGGACTCTGTCAGGCTCTTATCAAGACTCACAACGGCCAAGTGCCGCAGACGATGGAAGACATGGTGAAGCTGCCGGGTGTCGGACGAAAAACGGCCAATGTGGTTCTGGGTACCGCCTTTGGCTTGGCGACGGGCGTCGTGGTGGATACGCATGTGCGGCGGCTGGCCTTCCGCATGGGGCTAACATGCGAAGACGACCCCGAAAAAATTGAACAGGACTTAATGAAAATATTGCCGAGCGGAGTCTGGATAGATTTCGGTCATGTGATGATCTGGCATGGGCGCCAAGTTTGCGTCGCGCGCAAACCGAAATGCTCGGTGTGCCCGGTGACGGACCTTTGCCCGAAAGAGGGCATAACGAGCAGCGCTTGAACATGCGGGCAGGTGAGACACCTGCCGCCGAAACGCAAATGAAAAAGCCGGACAGACGCCCGGCCTTTCTTGTTAGCGCTCTTTGAATCTACTCTTCAGCCTCCGCTGTCATTGGCCGTCCCGCTGCGCGATAGAGAACCGGAAGCACAATGAGCGTCAGCAAGGTGGAGGTGATGATGCCGCCGATGACCACAGTAGCCAGAGGCCGCTGGACTTCCGCTCCCACGCCCTGCGAGATTGCCATCGGGACAAATCCCAGTGCCGCGACCAGAGCGGTCATGATCACGGGTCTCATGCGCAGCGAACCGCTGGTGCGAATCGCTTCGTGGAACGACACTCCTTCCCGCTGCAAATGTCGAATGGAAGAGACCAGCACGAGCCCGTTGAGGACAGCTATCCCCGACAGTGCGATGAAGCCGACGCCCGCCGAAATCGTGAACGGCATCCCTCGCACTGCGATGGCTAACACTCCCCCCACCGCGGCCAGGGGAACTCCACTGAAGATGAGAAGAGCATCGCGAGCAGATTTGTAGGTCAAGTAGAGAACACCGAAGATCAGCAGCAGAGCGAGCGGCACCACAATCATCAGGCGTGTTCGCGCTCGTTCCAGGTTCTCGAACTGTCCTCCATAACGAATGTAGTAGCCCGGGTCGAGGGGTACTTCATTGCTGATTCGCTCGCGCAGCTCGTTGACGAAAGAACCCACATCGCGCCCACGCACATTGCACTGCACCACAATCCGCCGTTTTCCCCACTCGCGCGAGATGGTCGAAGGACCTTCCGTCTGATTGAGACGCGTTACCTGAGAGAGGGGTACCAGTTCTCCTGCAGGCGCCGGAAGAAGAATCTGGTCTATAGCTTCCGGAGTCTTGGTCTGAGATGGATCCATCTTCACCACCAGATCAAATCGCCGCTGCCCTTCGCGGACATCCCCCACGACGGTGCCGCCAATGGTGTGCACGACATCCAGCACGTCACCCACCGAGAGAGAATAGCGTGACAGTTTGAAACGATCCACTTCGACGCGCAAGATCGGCTGACCGGTAATCTGTTCCACATTCACATCAGCCGCTCCCCGCATATTCTTCACGATCTCCTCAATCTGCTCTGCTTTCTCCACAAGTACGTTGAGGTCGTCCCCGAATATCTTGATGCCGAGGTCCGCGCGAATGCCGGCGACCATCTCGTTAAATCTCATCTCGATGGGTTGGGTGAATACCAGATTCATTCCCGGCAGATCCGACAGCTCTTCGTCCATCCGCATCACGAGCTCCTGCTGATTTTGAGCCTTTTTCCATTCTCGTCGCGGTTTCAGGCTCATGAACACATCGGAAAGCTCGGGCCCCATGGGATCTGTAGCTACTTCGGGAGTTCCGGTACGAGTCCATATTTCCGCGATTTCATCGGGGAATTTCTCTTTCAGAATCTTCTCCAAACGCTCGCCGTTTTCCGTGGACTGTTCTAGTGAAATCCCCGCCAAGCGGATCATATTGATAACGATGCTGCCCTCGGAGAGTCTGGGAATGAACTCGGAACCGAGCCGGGTGAAAAGCACGAAGGCTCCGACCACCAACACTGCCGCCGTGATCAGAACGGATCGTGTGTGTCGCAAAGCCCAGTTGAGACACGGCTGATAAACTCGCCGCAACCAGCCCACCAGTCGCGGCTCGTGCTCATGGATGCGTAACGGGAGAACGGCCGCACACAGGGCAGGAATCACCGTCAAGGAAAGTAGAAGTGATCCGGTAAGAACGAACATCACCGTCAGCGCCATGGGCCGAAACATCTTGCCCTCCCAGCCTTGCAGAGTCAGGAGCGGGATATATACCAGCATGATGATCAGCTCGCCAAAGAGTGCCGGTTTAAGCACTTCAATAATGGCATCACGGATAACCTGAAAGCGGCCTCGCCCAGGGCCCGCTTCGCCCATGCGGCGGGAGACGTTCTCGACTTGGATGACGGCATTGTCCACAGCCAAACCGAAGTCAATTGCGCCAAGACTCATCAGGCTGCCTACGATTCCGACTTGCAGCATCAGATTGAAAGCGAATAACATCGAGAGTGGGATGGCCAGAGCCACGATGAAACTCGCCCATAGGTTTCCCAAGAGCAGAAACAGAACCACAACCACAAGAGACGCCCCAAAAAGCAAATTGTGCTGGACCGTCTCCAGCACCTGATCCACTAAGTGAGTACGGTCGTAAACCTCATGGGCATCTATTCCCTCCGGCAGAGTCTCCTTCACGGCTTCGAGTTGCTTCGACAGATCCTTCGCCACGCGATGAGAGTTTTCGCCCGTGAGCATGAATCCAAGTCCGAGAACTGCCTCGCCTTGCCCATTGTAAGTGGCTGTGGCAACGCGCAATTCGTGCCCGGTCGCCACCTCGCCGATATCGCGTACAAGAATAGGAGTGCCATTGCGGGTATCAATGACGATCTGTTCGATGTCTTCGCGCTTGGTGAGCGCACCCACCCCCTGTACGACGAATCGCTCTCCGGCGCGATTCGTGATTCCACCACCCACATTCTGCTGCCCTCTCCGAAGTGCATCTGAAACCTCGGCCACTGTGAGATCAAGAGCAGTAAGCCTCTGCGGGTCGAGCAGCACTTGGAATTGCTTCTCGAATCCTCCCCAACTATTGACCTCCACAACTCCCGGTACAGACTGGAGCCGCGGCTTGATTATCCAATCTTGCACTTCGCGCGCGAATGTCGGTTTGCTCCGTAGCGTATCCACTACGATGTAGTGGAAGATCTCACCCAAACCAGTCGAAATGGGTCCTAACTCCGGTCTCTCTGTCCCTTCCGGGAGTTCAACCGCCGTCAACCGTTCCGCGACTTGTTGTCTCGCCCGATAGATATCCATTCCTTCCACAAAGACACAGATCACTTGTGAGAGTCCAGACTTCGAGATCGAGCGAATCTCTTCGAGGCCTGACAAACCTGTCAGTTCGCGCTCGATGGCGGCTGTGATTTGGCTCTCGATATCCTCCGCCGCATAGCCGGGAAGCGATGTGTTGACAAATACCAGGACCGGCGTCGTGTCTGGGAATGCATCAAACGGTAGATTCAAGAGCGAAATGAGCCCGCCGACCGCAAGCAACACCGCCAGTGACAGCACCAACCAGCGCCGGTCAATCGCCCATCCAATAAGCCGTATCAGCATGGACTCATGCTCCCTCGCCGGCGCACCCCGCCCCGAGACTGCCCTTCATGAGCTCCGTCTTGAGTAAATAGCTTCCGCGCGTGACGACTCGCTCACCGGCATTCAGCCCGGAAACCGCATAGTGCTTGCCATCGGAGAACTCCACTTGAACTTTCCGTGGGCGGAAGCGGTCTCGTGTTTCCGAAACAAACACGACATTGCAGCAGCCTTCCCACTGAACCGCGTCGAGTGGAACCATCACGGCATTCGAGAGAGTATCGGTCGCGATTTGCACTCGCACAAACTGATGGGCGCGCAGCGAGCTACCGTTGGGCTCCGCCTCGATACGCACCAGCCCCATGCGAGTGCTCGGATCTACACCATCAGCCACCCAGGTCACAATTCCCCGGCAGCGGCCGAGAGCATCACCGTCACTTGACAGGGTCACCATCTGTCCCACGCGCACGCGGGGCAGTTCTCTCTCTCGCACACGCGCTTCAACCCACAGCCGACCGGTTTCGGAGATGAGGCCGATGGATTCTCCACTTTGAATGATTGCGCCCAATTCCACGCGCTGTTCTACGAGCGTACCGGTGTGGCGCGCGCGGATGGGAAGCGAAACGGCATCATCATCGCTAAGCCTGTCGAGGTCGTTTTCCGAGTATCCCAGGGCTTTCAGTGCACTGGCCGCTTTCCGATAGTCCGCTTCTGCTCGAAGGTGCTCGGTCTGTGCCTGCTGCAGTTCGCGCGAACTGACGAGGTTCTTTTGTCCGAGCTCTTGGGTGCGCTCATATTCCTTTTTGGCGAGTGCCAGAACCGCCGCCGCGTGTTCGCACTCGGCCTTGAGCGCGGCTCCCTCGATGGATTCGAGATAGGCCAAGATCTGCCCTTGCCGAACATGCTCCCCCGGAGACACCAGCCAGCGCGTCAGCGTTCCACTCACCAGACTCGTCACGGCGTAGGAAGCGGTCGCATCAAACTCGACCTCGGCTGGGGCTTCAATCACTTCGGTCAGCGGAATCTCGTCCACAGCCAAAATCATGAGGCCAGCTCGCTCGGCGGTTTCAACGCTGGCCAATTGAATAATGGCATCGTCTGTCGTGCAGTGAGGGGCGTTGGAACGGAATAGGGATGTGCGAGGCTTGGCGGACTCCTCTTTCTTCTCCTTCTTCTGCGTTTCCAACTCTTGTTGGTACTGCTGCTCCTGCGGGAACTTGAGGTCCGGGTTGCATAGATAGCAGTGGGATTCAGGCACGCCGTGCCCGCCACACCAATCTCCCTTCTCTTTGAATTTGGCAACCAACTCGGGATGACACTTAGTGCACTCCGACTCGGGCACTCGATGCTCCGCGCACCAATCAATCATCAGGTTCGTTTCCGACTCCGACTGAAGATTGTGGTCATGAGTGTCCTTCATCCCAGAGGCTTTTTGGAGCTCGGGATGGCAAAGATAGCATTGGGATTCAGGCAATTTGTGTTCGCTGCACCAGTCTCCTCGCTCTTTGAAAAGGGGAATCAGAGCAGGATGGCAGCGAGTGCACAGGCTGTCGGCGATGCCATGCTCTGCACAGGGTTTTCCTGAGTACTTCGTGGCGACATCGCTTTTCTCTGGCGCTTGTGACAGCACCAGAGTCGTTGCGCCCAGCGCCCCAAGGAGGGCGGCGGTCAGAATCAAGGCGCGGATTTTCATGGAAATCTCCTCTATTATTTGAGATCAAATTTTGCACGCAAACGAAAGGAGCCGCCGCGAAACGGCGGCTCCATAGAACCGGTTTCACTCGCGAAAAATTGCCGGTGGATTCTTTTGGAAACGCTTCATCGTCTTCTTGGAGGCGAAATAGTAGCGCTTGCCGTCGAGGTCAAAGAAGGCGGTTTTAGATTTCACGAGGCCTTTCGTGAAATCCACAGGGTCCACAAAATGTTTGCCTGCGTCATCCATCGTGACGATGTTTCCCGGCACGGCAAATCCTTTCAGCCATTTCGCCGGGTTGGAACGAAATGGCTCCTGGCAGCCGCCGCAGCAATGGTAGTAGCGCACGCCTTCTACATCCGAAAATGCAGGGGCTTCTTCGACAAGTCCCTCCCCGCCCATCACCGGGCAGGTAAAGTATTCTTTTCCGTCGCTCGTTGTCCAGACATTGCCTTCTGAGAGTTGCTCTGTGGCAGCGGGTTCGGCGGCGTGCCCGAATCCGATATACGCCACAACTCCGAAGAGGGCGACGAGAATGACGCGTAGAGTTCGTCGTTGATTCATTGTTCTAATCCTCCTGTTTGGCTATTTGCTAATGAACTGAACAAAGTCAAATTGTCGCTGGAATCCTTGTGCTGAGATTGCTTGAGATAATGTGCTACGGCGAGCGTTGCGCATCCTTTCCGCCGAGCGAAAAAGTAAGACTGGCTACGAAAATTCTCCCGAGACGCGGGCCGTACATCAAGGCACTATCCAAGAGAGGCTGACCCGTTGTAGGGCTATACTGAAAGGGGCTATCAGGCTGCGTCCAATTGGTCAGATTCTTGATTGTTCCAGCCAAAGTCAGTGCGCCCCAGGACTTGCTTATCCTCGCATCCAACAAGACATAAGCGGGAGATACTGACCGTTCTCGACCTTCGGGTAGCTTTTGTGGCCCGTATAGCGCAGCTGACAATTCAGAAGAAAGGCCCGCAGCAATCCAAACTTTTTCCAGTGCTCCATTGACCGCGTAACGATACTGCAAGTTGGTTTCGTGCCATCCCGTTTGATCTTCATATTGCACATTCGTTCTTGTTCCGCCCAAGCGGAGGTTCCAACCGGAAGTATTTCTCACTGTGAATTGGAGCTCGACTCCGCGGCTGTAGGCGTTCCTTGCGTTGGAATACACAATCGCACCGACCTCACGACCGTAGGCCAACACGACCATACTGCTAGAGTCCGTGTAGAACGCGCTGATGTCCATCATGGCCGAATAGGTCTTCTCAACCCATCGGCGGTTGATGGCGAGGGAGCCAGATACACTTCTTTCCGGCTTCAAGCTCTCCGAAGGAAGCACATGGTCGAAACCGGCACCAACTGCTTCGTCGAGACTGAAAATCGTGACAGGTCGAAATCCACCGCCACCTGACAAGCGAATTCCCCAAGGGTCGGTAGGCCGCCAAAGAAGTGAGCCTCGCGGGGTAGACACCCAACCGAAATCGTTGATATGTTCAAGCCGATTTCCGGCTTGAAGTGTCCAGCCGGGATTGATATTCCATGTATACTGTGCGACGAGGCCGGGAATGCGATACAAGCGGTCGGTTGGAGAGGACAAAGCCAAATTATCGGTGTAATCCTCGAGGCGAAAGATTCCTTGAAGCAATGCGCTGTGGCCACCGTTCCACACCCGCTCCAACGATCCTTTTGCCAAGAGAATCTGCTGCAAGGCGTTGAAGGATGTCGTTCCGTACCACGATTCCTGTTTGTGCCTAACGAGGGCGCCCTCGAAAGACCATTCCCACCGTGCCGATGATTCATTCGCATAGACGAGAGAGAATTCATCGCGACTGGTCGTGATGTCGCGGCCATAGACTTCCGGGCTTCCCTTATCTTTCTCCGTCCATTTCGGTTCCCCCGCGAATCGGTGTTCCCGATACAACCTGCCTCCGACCCTGAGGTCTCCCCACGCCATGGTCCTCGATAGGGATGTGGTGAAGTTTATCCGTTGGTATGTTGGCGTGTCTGTTACGCCATCCCCGTTGCGGTCGATTTTCTCGGGCTCTGCGCCATAGGTTCCGGACAAGCGAAAAGGTGTGTCAGCAAGTTGCTCCGAAGCACTCACAGCCAGAGCGTGTTGCCGTGTATCGCTGCCGGAGATGTTGACCTCAAGAGACCGACTGTCAGATGGTTTCGTGGAGATACGGTTGACACCTCCCGCAATCGCTCCGCTTCCAAAGAGATTGGAACCGCTTCCTTTGACGATTTCGACCTCCGTAACATCCGTTGCAGAGAGTCCATAGAGGCCGTACAGCGTCCCCAGACCGGAGAAAACCGGCAAGCCGTCCATGTTGACTTCTGTATAGGACGGATCGAGGCCTTGCATTCCGATAGCGCACGATCCGCATATCGAACAAGGACGAACTTTGAGTCCCGTTTTGTCCGAGAGAGCGGTGAGCACGCCGCCGTCGGTTGTGGATTCTCGCAGGTCTTCTGCAATGATGATTTCCTTGCGAACCGGCTCGCGCTCATCAATCCGTGAGACCTCTCGCTCCGCTTGAATCGTCACCTCTCGCATAGGCACGGGGCTTTGTTCAAGCTGGAAATTGGCGATGGTCTCACCTTCCTCGATGATCGCAATCCTTTGCTCCTGGGTCCCGTAGCCAACCAAGGAAATGCGCAGAGTGTAGTCTCCAACGGATATGTCGGAGATTCGATACTCGCCGTTCGCATCGGTAGACGCGCCTTTCTGAGTTTCTACGATAAGGATATTGGCGCCGACGAGCGGCCCCCCTACCTTGTTTTGAATATGTCCTCGCAAAACCGCCTTGCATATCTGCAACGGAGACAAGGATTTGGAATGCGAGGATAAGCGAGAGAAGAATGTGTTTTCGCATCGCTGCTCCTTGGAGACATCAAGATCCTATTGACCCAAAAGGGCCAATCGAGGCCAAAGACAGAGTTCCTCTCTTGCCGATAAGTCGGAAGAGAGCTGTCCTGTTAAATCTTAGGCAGTGAGGGTCGGGGGATGGTCAATGGAAAATGAAGGGGCTGGGAGGGGTATCACAGAGGGCGAGGTGATTTGCCCGAATAGGCAAAGTGGATTTGTGAAGGAAAAAGAAGCGAGAATGCCTGCAGCCAAGAATGAACAATGAGTCGAGCAAGTACATGGAGCGTCGCGATTTTCGTCCGCGGCATTGCAACAGTTGTTGCTGCAGCAAGGGCACGCGCTATCGCCCTCGAGTGCATCGAGGACGAAATCCCAGGCGGCCTGACCCACAGGAAGTCCGATTGCCAGCACCCAAGCAAAGAGCAGAAGATGGGATAGAATTTGTTTGGCCTTACTGTTCATCATATTCAAACGAGTGCGCCCGCCCCACAACGATACATATCTTCCTTCTTGTGCTCTCTTATACGGCGCGAGTGTCCCTCAGGTTCCGGCAATTGCTCGGCGGGCGACTTTAACAACGAAAAACCTGTCCAAAACCTCTCGACAGCCATTACATTGATGTAGTTACGGGATCGCTGCCGAGAGGTTCGCTAACAGGTAAATTAGGTTGCAGTGGATTAAGAGCCCTTATATTACACCCTGATCCATCATGGCATCGGCCACTTTGATGAACCCGGCGATATTGGCGCCGTTCACATAGTTGCCTGGTGTGCCGAAGCGCTCAGCCGCCTCGGCGGCCGCCTTGTGAATGCTCTTCATAATCTGGTGCAGGCGAGCATCCACCTCATCACGCGTCCAGCTCAACCGCATGCTATTCTGCGACATTTCGAGACCGGAGGTCGCCACACCTCCTGCGTTGGCGGCTTTGCCTGGGCCAAACAGGATTCTATGATCGAGAAAGACATTGACGCCATCTGGAGTTGTTGGCATATTCGCGCCCTCGGAAACGACATAGACGCCGTTCTTCAGGAGGTTCTGCGCATCCTTGCCGTTAATTTCATTCTGCGTGGCGCCCGGGAAGGCACAATCGGCTTTGTGATTCCATAGCGGATTATAGTCAAGTTTCGGGTCAATTGGTGTATAGGTTGCGCTCTTAAATTTGTCGGAATATTCCTTGATGCGACCTCGACGGACATTTTTCAGATCCATCACGAAGGCGAGCTTTTCTGCGCTGATGCCTTCAGGGTCATAGACATAGCCGTTGGAATCGGAGACGGTGACCGCTTTGCCGCCGAGTTGATTGATTTTCTCCACGGTGTACTGTGCGACATTCCCGCTGCCTGAAACCAAACAGGTCTTTCCTTGAAGGCTTTGGCCACGCGTTCCCAGCATTTCCGCCGCAAAATAGACGGCGCCATAGCCAGTGGCTTCGGGCCGAATCAGCGAGCCGCCCCAATAAAGCCCCTTGCCTGTCAAGACGCCGGTAAACTCATTGCGTAGTTTGCGGTACATCCCGAAGAGGTATCCGATCTCACGGCCGCCAACGCCAATATCACCCGCCGGCACATCCGTATCAGGTCCGATATGGCGGAAAAGCTCGCTCATGAAACTCTGGCAGAAATGCATCACTTCGGTATCACTCTTGCCTTTGGGTTCGAAATCGGCACCGCCCTTGCCACCACCCATGGGTAGCGTGGTGAGGCTGTTCTTAAACACCTGTTCGAATGCCAGGAATTTGAGGATTCCCAAGTTCACAGAGGGATGGAAGCGCAATCCGCCCTTGTAGGGCCCAATGGCGCTGTTCATCTCGATGCGGAAACCTCGGTTGACATGAACCTCGCCCCGGTCGTCCATCCAAGGAACGCGGAACATCAGGATCCGCTCGGGCTCGATGATTCTTTCGACGATTTTTGCTTTCCGGTATTCCGGATGGCGTTCGATCACTAATTGCAGCGATTCGACGACTTCTTGGACTGCCTGATGAAATTCTGGCTCACTGGGATTCTTGGCTTTGACTTGCGCCATAATCTCCGAAACAAAACTGGACATGAAAGACTCCTTCTGCTGTAAGTTTGTTATTGGTTTGAAAAGAGAAATTGTGTTATTTGCGCGGAGTTGTGAAGGTTACTCTTCTACTCAAGACCCGAAGGTCTGGCGCAGTAATGGTTCAATATGTCTAATTTTAACATAGGGATACGCGAGGGGCATGCAAGGGACGCCCGACAGCACCGAGTGGGTCGAAGGTGAATGTGAAATGATGCACATGACAAATTTCAACCATAGAATATGCTAATTTCTCTTCAATTTGTCAAGCGAATCCCGCAACGACACTTCACGAAGGCTCTCCTTTCACCATGCCGACTACTGCGATCGGCAAGAGCGCATACATGATTGCGGCAAGAACGAGAGTCGCTGAAATTCCGTAACCAATGGACAGCATCACCGATAGTCCCGACGAAATGACTCCAAAAATGCCGTTGATACCCCACAGCCAGGGCGTCGCTTCAGGGATAACGCGCTCGGCGAGTTTCATGCCCGTGGGAAAAGCAAATCCCAAAGGAAGACATATCACGATGACGAAGAGTCCGCTCAGTACCGCTTTCACAAAGATCGTTTGCGATTCAATCATGTTGCTCAAACTGGGTAGAAGAACGCAAGCCAAAAGAATAGCCACGACGATGGATACGGGAAAAAGAAAGCACCCGGGCTTGCGGTTCAGCGGGAGTTTTCCTGAAAGCAGGCTACCCATTCCGGTGCTGAGTATCAAAGCGGGCAAGACCACACCCAGCGCAATGGGAGGATTGCCCAGTATCACCGAAAGCCGCTGCAGAAGAGCCATCTCAGCCAACATAAAGCCTAAGCCAATCAGCGCAAAATAAGCCATGCCCCACCCCAGGGGCGCTCGGAGGCGGATTTTTTCGCCACGCTGCCGAAGAGGAATGAAAATTGTCGCAATGGCGAAAAGACTCGTAATGATGATGAGAAGAATCAGCGTTCCTGTAGCGACTAAGTTCCCCTCAATGACCCCTTCGTGTTTCTGCTCCAAGTACCGACTCATATAATCGAGGAATCCCAAAATTCCCGAGGGAGTTATATGGAGCATATTGAAAAAGAAAGGACGGTTGTCCGTCGGTGGGCGAAAATCCAGAAGACTATTCGGCTGCGTCACTTCCCTGAGCTCGCTTTCCGATTTCGCTGAGAGGATTGCCGAGATACGGGGCTCAAAGACTTCGCACTCCGGCAGAATCAGAATGTCATATCCTCGCAGGTGACAGACTTCTTCAACGAGTCGGATTTCATCCGTGGTGAACGGCTCTCGTTTCAGAAGCAAGGTTGCCAGAGAGCCTCGCCCGACCAGAATAATCGAAGCTCGCGGCTCGCGAGCACCCTCATCTAACAGACTCTGGACAGAAAGCGCAATCAGTCGTCCGGTCTCCTCAATTTCTTCCGTGCTATACCATCGAGTGACGGTCAGAATGCCATTCGGTGCAAGCTGCCGTAAGAGAATCCTCCATGCCTCACGCGTGAAGACTCCATTGGGAGTCAGGCTATAGGCACCGACGCCTGTTGCTGCCCAAGTGTCGAGCAACGAGACTTGAAGCACATCGCACTTTTGCGGATGACTGGCTAAGTATGCTCGCCCATCCGCAGTGACCATCTTGACATCGCGACGGTCAGCCAATCCTGAGAAGCCTCGCAATTTGCCTCGATGCAATCGTTCCACCGCAGGATTGATCTCGATTCCTGTTACATGGGAATGGCCGAAAGTCAGTGCTGTCAGAACATCTCGCCCTCCTCCCATGCCAATCACCACCGCCGTGCCTTTCGGGCGCAGGTAATAGGCCAACGAAGTGACATCATAGCGCAAGTAGTCGAATTCTTCAGGACTTCTGTAGTGTGCCACCGGCGAACCGCCCGACCCGTCCACCCACATGAACATCTCTTCAAGAACTGGTGCAGGCGCATCCTGAGCGGGAGCCCAAAGGTGGGCGGGCTTCATCACCGGCTTGCTCACGGTCAGCGTTCCAAAGCAATTCCAGCTCTCCTCAAAGATTTGATCAGCCGACAGTGCTCGTCCTTTGAAAAACCAAGGCCGAAGCCCCGCATAGCCACTCTGATTCAGCAGTGCACCAATCACCAGAATCCAGAGACTCCATTGAGCGATTCGCGACAGTGTCGAGGCGTGTCCTTGTTTGGCGCAGAGCCAGGCAACGAACGCACAAAGCGCCGCCGATAAGAACAGTGCCCCGACCACTTCAAACGGCCCCAGAATGAGAACGGCGAACAGCGCTCCGACAGCGGCTCCCGCGAGGTCGCTGGCATACACTTTGGCGATGTCGAGTTTGGAACGCGTAAGCGAAGCTGAAACAAAGATGCCAAGAAAGAAGAAAGGCAACGACGCGCTGCCAATATGGACAAGCATGATGAAAACAAGGGTCCCCGAGACATCAAGCGTGAATGGCACGACGCAGAGAACCACAGCCAGGGCAAAGATCGAAACCGCAGCGGCGATGGCAGCACGCGCCAGCGACAAGAAATAGCGCTCGCGCGCGAAAGCGTCCGGTTTGAGATAGACATAGATTGCACCGGCTGTTCCCCCTAACATCGCCAGCGAAATCGCGAGGAACGCCAGAAAATACCAACTGATGAAGCTCAAGAAGCGCGTCAGCAGGATTTCATAGGACAACATGGCGGCGGCGGCCAAACCGACACCCCAAAACACCGTTCGCTGATAGATTCTGTCCAAAGATTTGGCCTCTCGATTCTGTCGTCCGTGAGGATTGGCAATGTCGAGATAATCTAACGAAAATGTCGCACGGAATCAAGTTCGTGGTTGTCGCTTTGTTCCTTTCTTTACTTGATGAAGACAAACACAGTTCGTATATTGAGAACGCAACACGATTTTAGGAGATACTCAAGAATCATGGCAGCAAGACCTACCGCACTAACACCCATCCACGAAAAACTTGGGGCGAAAATGGTGGATTTCGGCGGCTTCTACATGCCCCTGCAATATACTTCCATTCGAGCCGAACACCGCCGCGTCCGAACGACGGTCGGCGTTTTTGATGTCTCGCACATGGGCGAGTTTGTCTTTCGCGGGCCCGACGCGGAGGCATTTCTCGATTGGGTCACGGTGAACAATGTGCGCAAGCTGCAGATGCATCAGGTGCAATATAGCTGCGCGTGTTATCCGGATGCCGGAATTGTGGATGATTTGCTCGTCTATCGCTTGCCCGACCATTTTTTGATGGTGGTCAATGCTGCGAATCTTGAGAAGGACTGGGCGTGGTTCGTCGAGCAGAAACGCGGGAACTGTGAGTTTGAAAATACCTCCGACCGAACCTCACTTCTGGCAGTTCAAGGGCGAAACGCGGAAGCGTTGGTTCAGAAACTGACAAAGACGAATCTATCCACAATTCAGTACTATTGGTGTGTGGAAGGTGAGGTCGCCACTGTAAAGACACTCATTTCGCGCACGGGTTACACCGGCGAAGATGGCTTTGAACTCATGGTGAAAAATGAAGACGCGCAAAAACTTTGGGGAGCGCTCTTCGATGCAGGCAAGGAATTTGATATTGAGCCGGTCGGTCTCGGTGCGCGCGACAGCCTGCGGCTCGAAATGAAATATTGTCTCTATGGCAACGACATTGACAAGACCACGAATCCTCTCGAAGCGGGCTTGGGCTGGATCACGAAACTTCAGAAAGGCGATTTTCTTGGGCGCGAGCCGCTTTTGCGCGTGAAAGAGGAAGGCCTCAAGCGCAAGCTCATCGGATTTGAAATCGAAGGCACAGGCTTCCCCCGCCCGCACTATCCGATTCTTTCCAACGGCAAACAGGTCGGTCAAGTCACTTCCGGCACCGTCTCGCCCATGCTTGAAAGAGGTATCGGCATGGGCTATGTTCCCGCGGAGCTTGCTGAAATCGGTACTCCTCTCGAGATTGACGCCCGCGGCCACCTGCTCCCCGCCCGCATCGTTGAAACTCCCTTCTACCAGCGGCCGTATTAGATCCGGCCAGCCAGTCGCGCCGCGGTGGGTCTGCAATATTCTTCAACATAGCGAACTCATCGGCAACATCAAATTTCCTTAAATAATCCTTGACATCGGGGAGGATCATGGTTATATTGGAAATGCAAAGTCCAAGATTGAGACGCTATAATTGGCTGTTTTCAAATAGAAAAGGCTATTTTGAGGACGGCCAGTCATGCAAACCAAGGGAGGAAAAGGAATGAAAAGGTCTTTGGGTATTTTGCTCTTGCTGGCCTGCCTCGGCGCCGCAATGGCTGCCAATATCACTTTCCAGGTCAATATGGCCGTCCAACAGCGGCTGGGAAATTTCAATCCCGCCGTGGACACCGTCCTCGTACGGGGAACTTTCAACGGATGGGGCGGCTATACCGACATTCTGACAACCGTGCCACCTGACAGTGTCTATCGAATCACCAAGTCGCTGTCGCCAGGCCCCATTGAATACAGATTCGTCATGGCCAACCGAGCCGCAGGCGGTGACCGATGGGAAAACATACCGTACAACCGAACTCATACTGTGACGGGAAATGCAACGCTCCCTGTTGTCTATTTCAACGACCAAAGCTCATCGGCCATCTATGACCTCGAGATTTTGTTTTGTGTGAACATGGGGGTGCAAATCCTCATGGGCAATTTCAACCCAGATGTGGATCTGATTCAGGTTCGAGGAAATACACCTCCACTGCAGTGGGGTGGTGCAGCCAATGTGCTTCCCGAAGTCCCTGGGTTTCCGGGTCTCTATGCTGACTGGATTCAATTCGACAATCTGCCCTATCCCGGCCTCATTCAATATAAGTTTGTGATTTTGCAAAATGGTGACCCATACAGCCCAATCTGGGAACAGATTCCCGGCGGGGGAAATCGCCATGTGGAATACACAGGAACAGAGCCGGATGACTTGCCTCCCCCAAGTGGCAATGGATATCAGGAGATCTTGCTGGATACGGCTTTCTACTCTGATATTACCTTCGAGGATGTCACAGAGAACCCAGTGGATGTCGTTTTTGCTTGCGATGTTCGCCCAGCTTACTACAAAATCGATGATATCGGCTATATCGTGGATGTTCAGACAGGGGAATATATCTATGCGATCGAAAGCGTGGGCATCTGTGGCCTTTTTGACCAGTGGTCCTGGGGATACATCCCTGAGGATCGACAGATGCATGACAATGGCATCGCGCCGGATGAGGTGCCTGGCGATAGTATTTGGACGCTCGCCGTGCACTTTGACCCAGGAGATCCGCGCATTCATTCTTATAAGTACGCCATCAATGGCTATGATGTCGAGGCGGGCTTTGCGCAGAACCACGAGCTTGAAATCAACGACACCCAGCCAGTAATGATGCTTCCTATGGACTGCTTCGGGATAATCGGCAACCTCTACGATGATTACATCTGGGTTTGCGAGTTGATACCGACTGAAAATATTGGGTATGTGACCCTGATCTCCCTCGGACCACCCAATTGGGGCTATTGGCTGCATTGGGTCAGCGGGAGGATCTCTCATCTCGTATTCACGAATTTCTGTAGCGGCACTGTGGGCTCGGTGAGCGGAGCGGCGGCAGCGGCAGGATGGACGGCGACGAACTACGCCGATTCCATCGTTTTCACGACCACCACGCCTCTCACTTCCGGTTCTATAGCGACCTTCTAGCTCTCGCATCCGACTTGCAGCGATTATGTGAATTGGCAAGTGGGCGACAGTTCCGGCACGATTGAAGGGCCGCTGCCGGTCGAGCTCGCGACTTTCGAAGCTATTGCTGGTGACGGGCAAGTGACATTGCACTGGCGGACGGAAAGCGAATTGGATAATAGCCATTTTGTTCTCTGTAAGCGCAAAACTGGCGAAGAAGAGTTCAACCGGCTTGTCCAGATTCCCGGTCACGGAACGACGACCGAGCCGCATGACTATGAATTTGTGGATCGCTGGGTGCGGAACGGCGTGACTTATGAATATCAGATTTCCGATGTGGACATTGCGGCTCGCGAGACGATTCATGAGCAGATTGTCTCAACCACACCCGGCGCGGCCCCGGTCCCTATGGAATTCGCGCTTCATACTCCCTATCCGAACCCCTTCAATCCAACGACCATGATTCGCTATGATGTGAAAGAGGCGGGGCTTGTCTCTTTGAAGGTTTTTGATCTCTTAGGGCGGGAGGTGGCAACGCTTGTCTATGGCACCGTTCCCGCGGGGTCGCATTCGATTGAGTGGGATGCGGGGGATTTGCCCTCGGGTGTCTATCTCTGCCGGATGGAAGCACAGGATTTCATACAGACGCGGAAGGTTGTGCTGCTGAAGTAGAATTCCGGGCAGGTCAGGGGACCTGCCTCGGCGGATTGCGGCCGTGGCATGCGTCTCGCGTGCCCGAATCTTGGTGGGCACGGCACGCCATGCCCCTACGCCGACATCGGTGAATTCGCGGCCGCAACCGAACCTGGCTCGGCGATTGAAATGTAGGGGCGGACCCGTGTGTCCGCCCGCTCTATTTTGCACGGGTGACTATGCTGACTTGGGCAGGTGACGGGCGCTGTGAAGATAGGCGAAAATGTAAAGAAGTTCGCCGACAATCAGAAGCGCATACAAATAGGGCTGCGGCATTTGAAAATGGAGTGTGGCGGAGAGGTCGTGCATGAAAGAATAGAGGAGAACCGCTGTCGCAGCAATTGCGAGAATCCACGCCAAACGCGACGGGTGAAAATCGAAACCTTTATGCTGAATGTGAATTATGGAAAGCCCGATAGCAATCATGACCAAGGCAATCGAGCAGGGTGCAATCACAGGGCCAATCCACGGCAGCGGCAAGAGAAAAAGAATATCCCAATCCACGAGAGATGACGGCCAATTCAAAAAGACCTTGAGCCAGATGTAATAGGTGATGTCCCAGACGCCCAAGGCGAAGATGAAATAAGCGAATCGCTCCCATAAGCGGCGGCCAGCCAAATGACCGACCATGAGAAGCATCACGACGGTCGCCGCCTCGCGCCCCAGTTCGATAGCGAAAGTCGCCATATCAATGGGCTTGAGTGGAAATCCAAAACCTTCGGGATAATAGAGCCTGCGCAAATAGACAACAACGGCCGCTTCGGCAACCGCCATTGCCACGGCATACAAAAAGACCCAGCCAATGGGTCTTCGTTTGAAATTCGCGGCTATGGACATCTATTCCGGCACTGGCTTGAGTTCTTGGTGCATCCAGTTGCGATAGGGAAGCGATATCTGCTCGGCGGCGAAGGTGAGCATTTCTGGAACTTCGTAGGGGTGAAGGGAGGCAAATCGGGTTTCGATGGCGGGCAGGTGGCCGCGCCATGTCTTGAGCAAGACGACGGTCTCTTCATCCCGGCAAAGATCGCGCTGCCAATAGTACTGTGAAATGGCACCCGGGAGCGCCGTGCCGCAGGCGACAAGGCGCTCTTCCACCAATGCCCTCACCAACGCCAGCGCGGCGTCAAGGCTTGGCAGCGTCGTCATGAGAACAATTTCATCGTGACACTTTTCCACGGCCTTTCTCTCTTTCAGGCGGGCCAGCGGATGACTCCAGCTTCATCAGTTGCCTGAGAAAGCGTTCTTCGTGAGCCTTCGCGGCTTTGGCGACGGTCTCGAATATTTCGGCAATTTCCGGAAAGCCCTCTTCGTTGGCGGTCTTGGCAAAATCGGGATACATCTGCGACCACTCGTATCGTTCGCTCGCCACAGCGGCCTTCAGGCTATCCGTCAGGCTTCCCACACCTCCCAGAATTTCCAGCCATTTTGTCCCGTGTTCCCTCTCGCTCTGGGCAATTTCGCGAAAGAGACCCGCACTTTCCGCCTCGCTTTGATTCTGCGCCACATGGGAAAAGCAGTGATACTTCAGATAGGCCAGCGCCTCACCCGTAAAGGCGGCCATGAGGTTGCGTTCGGTCTTGGTTCCTCGAAGCTTCTCCGTCATAGCAGCTCTCCTTGTCTATTGCGAGATGAAGCAGCCGGAGCAAAGAAGGCTGTTACCCCGGCCGCTTTGAACACTGAGAGATATGCCGAAAAGGTCTCAGGCCACAATTTCCTTAAAGTCCTTGCCGGGAATAAACCGAGGCACTTTCTTGGCGGGGATATTGATCGCCTTGCCCGTGCGGGGATTTCGCCCTCGCCGCGCTGACCGCTGCATCATGGCAAATGTCCCAAAGCCGACGAGTGTTACCTTGTCTCCATCCGAGACTGTATCCTTGATCGTGTCCAGAATGGCGTCCAACATCTCCTCGGAAGTATGCTTGGTCTGCCCGGTTTTCGCCGCTACAGCATTAACCAGTTCCAATTTGTTCATGGTACTTCTCCTCTGTTGCTTCAGAGTCTATTTCGTGTGTCTTTGTTCGAGAAGCCGCTTGTTCTCATGAAAGAGTCGAAGGTCAGAAAAAAGTAAGGACATCCCCTTCGGCCAGGCGGTGAAAGCTCATGGCCCAGCCGGAAGCGACCTAATATGCTACATTTTCTGAGGTTGCAAACACTATATGAAATTTCCAGCTAAATGTCAAGAGAAATCTCCACTATTTTGGGCACTTGATTTGCACACTGACGCGACTTCAAGGCTGAAAACGGATGGAAGAGCTTGATTTCTTTACAATTTTTTATATATTGATAGCGCGACTGAGAGAATTAGAAAGAGTGCTTAGTTCCTCGAAGAGGCCAAGGAAGGCCAAGCGTGCCCCACGGGGCAGACGCGGCACCGCATCTTCCAGCGGTTCTTTGCACGACATCCATGAAATATGGCAATCTGCTTGAAATATCGGAAAAACAATGAGTGAGGGAATCGTCTATCCCGGACCAAAACCGCTGGTCGAGGAGCGCCGAATCACTCGATGCAGTCAGGAGACCGTAGATCTTGGGAAGGAATTCGGTTCGCGGCTTCGTTCAGGCGCTGTCGTGGCGCTGGTCGGGCCATTAGGTGCAGGAAAAACTACTCTTGTGCAGGGGATTGGCGCGGGACTTGGCGTGAATGAGGCGATTACGAGTCCGGCCTTTAACTATCTTCTGGAATACGCTGGACAACTGCCCTTCTGCCATGCTGATCTGTATCGAATTGAGGATGCCCGGCAATTCTTTGCACTTGGGCTTGAAGAATATTTCGACCGTGATGGCGTCCTCGCAATTGAATGGGCCGAGCGGATTGCCGACATTCTGCCGCCAAGAACCATCTCCCTCTATTTGAACCCTCTTGCCAAGCAAGATGAGCGAGAAATCATCGTCTGTCTTGGGCCGCCTCATGCCACCAAGTGAACCAACAAATATTCTTACGCTGGACACTTCCAGCGTTTACACGGTCTCGGGTTTCACGCATGGCGACTCGCTTCTCGCAGAAGTGCGCTTTCAGGCGCCGCTTGAGATGCGCGACCAGCTTCCGCTCTTGCTCGAGCGGTTCCTGAGTGAGAATGAGAGCGTCTACGGCCCGATTGGTGCGATTGCGATTTCAATCGGCCCGGGGTCTTTTACTGGCCTTCGAGTCAGCTTGGCTCTGGCAAAGGGCATCGCTTTTGCGCGGGCAATTCTCATTTGGCCAGTGTCCTCTTTGAGAGTGCTGGCGGCGAACGCACGGGACTTCGCGCACACTATCGCATCGGTCATCCCAGCGCGAAAAAGGGAATGTTACATCGGCCTTTTTGAAGGCGCGGAGCTGCAGCCTCTTCTGGATCCGATTTGCATTGCCCATTCAGAACTCGAAAGCCATGTGCCTCCAGAGGCGGTTCTTCTCGGGCCGGCTGTGGATGAATTGCAGCCTGAGATTCGTCAGAGACTGTCCAAGCAGCTTTCCTGTACGCGACCGCATTTCCATTCGCCTTCAGCCCTTTGTCTTGCCAGGCTGGCGCAGGCGCAATGGCACGGTAAAACATCTCCTGAGATTGATTCGCTCACGCCCTTCTATCTGAAGCAGTTCCCTGCATAGACAAACTCGGTCTGAGGGATGTTGATAGAAACATTAGTGATCTCCCTGGTTTAGATGAAGGCCGGCCTCGAAAGAGGTCGGCCTTTTTTGCAGAGGTGAAATGAAGACTCAGGCTTGCACTCACGAAGACGGGTGCGAGTGTGTCTGTTAGCTTATCTCCCCATTTCTGCCGGAAAATTTGTGGGCGCCTGCATATCGCATGACAGTCAAAACAACAGCTGAAAGTACCAAGCAACCCGCCATGGCCATGATGATTGACGGACTGATGGGAAGATCAAACTTCAGAGACAGGAGTACGCCGAGCAAGGAGGAAACGAAACCCACCGCCCAGCCGAGTATCAATCGGTTTCGCCGTCGTTGTGTGAAGAGAACCGCCACGACCGGAGGAATGACCAACAGCGCGAATACCAAGAGCACCCCTGCGATTTCCACGGAAGAAGTGACGACAATTCCGAAACTTCCATAGAAGAGGAAGTCCCAGAACCCCACCCGCCAACCCTTCTGCACTGCCGCTCTCGGGTTCTCGGAGATGGTGAAGAACCTTTCTCTAAATAGCCAATGAAGCGTTCCCACGGCGGAGTAGAGAAGAACGATTTTGAGCAATTGGTTCGGGCGAACGGTCAGGAGTGAACCGGATAGCATGTGATTGAGTTCTGCCGCACCCTCGGCGCGATGCGATAGCAACAAGATGGTCCCAGCCGTGAGAGTCCCGTAGAGGACGCCGATGAAGGCTTCCTTGGGAACGCGTTCATCCTTCGTGCGTGCCAGTGAAACAAAGACAGCCCCTATGAGAGTAAACAATAGGGAAGCGAAGTAGCGGTAGGCTGACGCTTCCTCGAATCCAAGAGAGAGCGCCACGATGGAACCGAGGGCGGCCGCTTGTGCCAGACTGAGGTCAACGAAGATTACTCCTCGGCTGACGATATGAAATCCCAAGTAAGCATGAATGCCGGCAAGCACAAATGCACCCAGCAAAGCCCACTGAATGAAGGGAAGAGACATGAGGTTCCACATCGCTACTTCGCCTCGAGAATTTGAAGAGCTTCAATCAGGTGGTCAAACAAATCAAAATAACTCGCAATTCCCGCCGCACCGCCGACCGAGGGAGGAAGCACGACTACTTTCGCCCCTGTGGCGGCGGCGATGATTCCCGGGATCTTGCCGGAGAAATAGGGCTCCCTCGCGATGACCGAGATCGTCCGGGCCTTTATTAGTTCGATCAGTTCCGCTGTATGGGAGGGCGTCGGTTCAATGCCCGGCTTGGGTTCGACAAATCCTGCGATTTTCACACCAAATGCCCGGGCAAAATAGGGCCAGGAATTGTGGAATGTCACAATTTCTTTGCCCTTTAGGGTTTGGGCTGCACCGTTCCATTCAGCGATTTTGGAACTCAATTCAGTCTGAAAGCGACGGAACCCTTCTTGATAGGTCTCTCCGTTGGAAGGATCCACCTGAATGAGTCCGCCCAAAATATTCTTCGCAATCACAAGGCCGTTGTTCGGATCGAGCCAGTAATGAGGATTGCCTTGAGGATGAATATCCCCCATCGAGGCATTCACTTTCTCGGTGGGGATTTCCAGCGGAACGATTCCTTGGGAGCAATCGACGACAACTAATTTGGCATTTCGGGAGCCATCAATAATGAGCTCTGCCCAGAAATCCAATTCCAAGCCCACTTTTAAATAGAGGTCAGCTCGCGCGACCTTGACCATGTAACTGGGCAACACCTCCACCGAATGCGGATCCGCCGTGCTTCGACAAATGTTGTCCACTTCGGCAAGCGGTCCGGCAATTTCCTTTGCAACGGATGCAAGATCAGCCGTCGAAGCGACGATGCGGACCTTGGCAAAGGCCAAGGTGGAGAGGATGGGGATAACCAGAAGATATGCAAAGAGTCTTTTCATGTCTGTCTCCTCAGAAGGAATGAGGTTTGTGTGGACCCAACGACCAGAGGAATTGGAGAGTCGCCGAATAGAATGGGTCGGCCATGGCCGAACTCTCATGTCTTCGCACCAGGAGCCCAAAGCGACTCGTTTCCTCCGCTAAGGCAAAGCCGGCAAAGACTCCATAACCCGTTTGATAGGTTTCCTCAGTCTTGGCGCCCTGAGTGTAGTCATAGAACGCACCGGCGTTCCAGCGTCGCCGGAATTGATAGTCCACTGCGGTGAATGCTCCGAAGGAACGCACATCCGAGGTTTCGTCCTGCAGGGATGTCGTATCCTCTGAACTCCCTTCGGTGCACACTGTCCGAGAATTCCCGAGAAATTCTGCCACGAAGCTTAGCGACCGATAGATGTCCGGTCGCCATTTCAGTTTGAAATCCAGATTCGCTAAAGTGGCATAGCGGTTCTCCGCCGGCTCATGTTCGCCTCGCAGCCATGAGGCTCCGGTTTCCAGAAAGGTTGTCTCGCCAAGGGGAACGAACGCCGAAACTCGGCTCAAAACGGCAATGTCAGAGCGAACGGTTTCGGCTTCATTCTCGTCGCCGTCCTCCTCGTGATGGTGATGATGAATTGGCAAGCCGCCGGTTTTCAGCGCGTGCGCCGAAATCGTCCATGCACTGGTTCCAATCGGGACAAGATAGGAAAGGTTGACTCCCACATCTTTCAATCCATCATCTCCAAATGCTTCTCTCAACATCAGCGGCCGTTCCATCCATGACCATTGATGTGAATGTTGTGTGTTGAGTTTGCCAAAATCGGCAAGGTATTGGCCGACTTTCATCTGAAGCCCCAGCGGAAGGCCTCGCAGCAGTGTCATATACGCCTCTTCGATTTCCATGGGTCCCTCGACGCTGTGTATGCCCAAAAAAATATCCGCGCGGGCGAAGGGGTTCAGATAGCCTGTCGCTCCAATTTCCAACTCGTGAAACTCGAGTATCGGTTTCTCCGCCTCGTCTGAGGCGGATGTGTCGTTGTGAATCGAGAGTCGAACATCGCCGATGAAGCTGATGTCCGGATTGACCATCGTCTGACCGCGGGCAAATTGCGGAACGGAAGCCAACACAAATCCCATACCGATATAGAGAATTATTTTCATCGTCAAAGCCTCCTCCTTGGAGAAAAAGAGCGTTGAATTGAATGCGAACACAAAAGAGAGCGCCATCACACCCTCGCTGCAATCGCAACGGAAATGTGAATAGGAAGTCCGGAGAATGATCAGCTACGGAAGGGGAGGAGCTCGCTGGAGGAGAGGAGTGTGAGTGGACTTGTGCGGAAAGGCGAGCCAAGCAACCGGATGAAGAGTGACGGGCGGAATGAAATCGCAGGGAAGGTCAGGGAGAATGGCGACATCGGCCACGAACGAAACCGCATAGACACACGCCGTGCAGTCGTCCGCATGGGCGCCCACCCCATGATCATGCTGGAGCGGAACGAGGATCGGCATCAGAAGAAAGCAGGCAACAATCATTGCCAACTCTCTTTGGAATCGGGATTTCAAATGCCCGATCACGGTTTGGACTCTTCCATAATCGTATCGCCGCTTATACAATTTCCTTGTGTCCAATGCCGAAGGCAAATATATCGAGACGATGGCAGAAAGGCAAGCGCCGATTCCTTTCAACAAAATGGCCCCGGAGAAGCCGTCTCCGAGGCCATCTGTCTTCAGTTTCGTGGTGCGCTTCAGTTCTTCACAGAAGTCACCCGATAGAATCGTTTCTCAAGAGTGGCGGCATGACCGACGAAAGTGTAGGGAGGAGCGGTTACGATGACCGGCATTCCGACAAAATTCTCCGGATCATCGGAGTCATAGATATAATATTCGTCTGCATCCGTCGGCATCCATCTCAAGATTACATCGTCGCCTGAGCGCCACGCGGTCAAATCGGTGACCGGATCCGGCTGGTCATCCCAAACCACTTGCGCCGGATTCGACAGGGCTGATTCACCGTCGGAGTATTGCGCGGACACTTGATAAGTATAGGTGCCGTACGGCAGACCCGACATGGCATCTTCATAGTGCAGCGCCTGGACGAGGGAATCAATTTTCGCGGTGTTGCGGTAGATGTTGTAGCCCAGAAGCGTGGCCAATACACCGGACGAGGGCGATTCCCAAGTGAGGGAAGTCGTGGCGCCTTCAAGCTCGGCCTGAAGATTTTGCGGCGCATTGTTTCCCACGACAAGCATGACTCGCACATCGTCAACATACCAGCCCTCCAGAGCACCACCATTATCGCTCCCGAAGCGGAAACGAATCTGGACATCGCCGCTGTAGCTGCCAAGATCACAGACAACTTCAGTCCAATCAATGCTGCCACTAAAGCAAGGCGTCCTGCATGCAAAAGGCCCTGTGTAGGGGTTGCCACCTCCCGCCGTGCAGCGTGTCACTTTGTTATAGCCGCCCACCGGAATAAGCTGCGTCCATGGCCCGCCACCGGCTGAAATTTCGATGATGCCAGCATCGTAGGCTGAATCGGGGTAGTAGCTCGAGACCTCGCCTTCCATCCAATGCCAGAAGCGAAGTTCCGCGTGGCCTGTCAAATTGATCGTCGGCGTCATCAGCACCGCATCCATGTGATTGGCGTAGGTGCCGGTTCCCGTATCGCCGCATTTCCAAGCATGCGTGGGAGAATGCGATTTTTCCGTGGAGATATGCCACTGGTCATTCCAGCCGCTTTGATTGGCGGCGTGGGTCCAGCCACCTTCTCCATTCTCAATCGTATCATAGAACCCGCCGATGGGCAGTTCAACAAGCACATATTCCGTGCGGTTGCCTGCCATGTCCACTTCGAGATAGAAGAAGGCGCGATCCATCGGGGGTGCCGTCGGCAAAACCTGAATGGTGAACGCCGTCAGATTTCCGGACTGACCCGAGTTGAGCTGAGCCAGCGTACCCGAACTTTGAGTAATATTCAGGTCGTCATGATCGGTTGTCAATGTGCCCACCAGAGACACAGCACCGGCGGACCCGCTGTTGTAAAGTGTTAGCGTCAATCCGACCGTTTCGTTGGCATCCATGACGCCATTGCCGTTGCCTGTGGCATCATCCACGAGCGCGGAAGTGATGCTGAGTGCAGGAGCGTGCGCGATGATGTTAAATGAATCATACCACTCGTCTCGCGCTCCCTCAGTCGCCGTTACCGTGACATGGCAGACATGCCCATCGGGAACATCGGGATTCACATCGGCTTCAAATCCTTCGGGAATGCTCGACTGTTGCTGAGCTTGAATTGTGCCATAATACTCGGAGCCATCGGTGATCGTCAGATAGTCATCTGTGGTCGCGATGGTCACGGTGACATTCAGCGCATCTTCGTTTCCGAGGTTCTCTTCGGTCAGCGTAATATCCAAAGTCTCGCCGAAGTCCGCCAATCCGTCGCCATCGCCACCCGGCACATCATCAATCGTTTCGCTTGCCGTGATGACATAGGGTCCGCTCTGTACCATAATCGGAATGGTGGCGTGATAGGGCTCACAATCGTGAGCGGTAACGACGATGTGAAGCGTGCCCGGTGTCGTGGCGCCTGAGCCAAGATCCATGGTTGCGGTTCCATCGCTGAAGAGGTACTGCGTGGAATAGACTTCATTGTTCTCATCATGAACGCACACCAGAGCCCAATCCGATAGGCCCGACACGGTGACATCGAAACTGGTCAGCCCGATGAAAAGAGCGGCATCATGGCTGACAGTCATCTCCACGGGAATCGCCGTCCATACATCAACGGACGCATCCCCCATGAGATTGTACATCTCGAAATAGCGACGCGTCGTCGGGTTGCTGCCGAAGTAGGCATAGTAGCGAAGTTTGCCGTAGTTCATCATGCCGGCCATCCAGGTCTGATTCTCTTCACCCGGATTGACATTGGCACAAAATCCCTCAAAGACTCGCTTCTCGAGGATGTCGTCTTCCGTCCAATACGAAGTCACGGTGGAGCCCATCGCTCCAACCGCAGAATGGTCATCGCGGATCCAGGTCTCCATGAAACATTCGCTGCTATAAGTAAAATTGCCGGTGAGGCACGAGTAACTCTGCACATAGGGATAGACGGTATTCGTGAGAGCGTTCACATCGCTCTGGTAGAAGACTGGTCCGTCAGCCCAGTAGGTCTCGGCTCCATGTCCTGAATAAATCGAGAGCGAGCGACCCGCATTATGAGCGTCGCGAACCTGCGCTGATGTCGCACCATAGGTATGGCAATAGAGCTTGTCGCAGGTGTAGCCGTCCGGCTGCAAATAGGTGCTGATCACGAAGTTGTGCGTTCCCTCAGAGACAGTATAGTTGTCTTCCGACGCCATGAAGACACCTTTCTTCTGCCAATTGTAAACTCCGCCGGCGAGGGTATTCAGCTCGTAGGTCTGCGTCTTCGTGATGATATTGGTAATATCGGTCACATCGGCGACGGACCATCGCCCAAGATCCACATCCGGCCAGTAATCGGAGCCTTCGAGCATCGAGTAATTCAAATCGGTCTTCGGAGTTCCTCCGCCAACTCCCGTCCAAGCCGGAATTGGGCCTGAATCGCCGATGAGCAGAACGAAGGTAGGAGGAATCGGCCAGGTGTCATAGGCTTCCTGAATGTAGGCCTTGATGAGAACCGCTGTGCTGCCGGTCTGAGTTGTTGTCACGAAAACCGGGCGGAAGCCCTTGTCAAACTTCCATTCCACGAAGTCCAGAAGGTCCGTGTTGCTCTCCCAAGCCGGCTCAGTGATAATCAGAAGCAGAGGTGGCTCCGGCATGCCGTTCAAATCCCGAATACCTTGATCAAGCGAGGTTTTCATCAGAAGGCGGTCAGTCAGAATCTCGAACGGCAAGCTGCGATAGCGTGCTTGCTTTGCGCGAGTCAATTCCATGTCCGATCCTGTCAGCGTGAGACGCAAAGTGGCTGAATTTAGAGCCTTCACTTGACTCGTGGCTGGATTGACATCGAGTGGGTAAATAACCAGCTCGACAAACCGATGACCACGAATGATTCCGACTTCGCCCAATTCGACCATCGCCGAAAGCTGGAACGCATCGGTGGCGTAAACCGACGCATCATAGTTGAAAGGTGCATTTTCCCATGCCCCAGGAATCTTCTCGATAGGGGCTTGAACAGGGTAGACAGGTGCATCAATCCCTAATTCATCAAATGACATCGTCGCCACATCCATGCTCTGGATTTCGAGCGATGGCTCGGCGCCATAGGGAATGCTGATGAACTTGCGAATGGCTGGCAATTCAGGGTGTCCGATTTGTCCCCAGACGCCGCCATCGTCAACGGCAAGGCGGGTGAAATCGCCGCCCCGTGTTGTGACCGGAGCTCGCAAGAATCCGGCAAGCTGGAAATCCATGTCAATACCGGTCGG
Organism: Candidatus Puniceispirillum sp.; assembly: GCA_020724065.1. Lineage (GTDB taxonomy): Bacteria > Electryoneota > RPQS01 > RPQS01 > DYHQ01 > DYHQ01. The sequence continues at coordinate 31,400 of DYHQ01000008.1, forward strand.
GCTGGCTGTCCGAATTTCTACAATCGGTGGCGCATAGCGCGACACGCCGTTCAAGGCGATCCAGCCGTCGGATGTGCTGGCATAGGTCGCTGCGCATGCCAAGCACACGACTGCCAGAAGAAACACAGCAAGTTTCAAGCAATTCTGCATTGGGATTCCTCCTAAGAATCGCAAACTTCTCTTTTCACCGTGAAAAAGTAAATCCAAAATTTTCATATACCTGCCCCCATGAAGCGCTCCAACTCTCTCAATCAAATTATATTACTCAAAAAAAGCCTCATTTGCAAGCAAAAAATGCTCTCCCTTGCCTGCTTTCTTGTCTGTTTTTTTCTTCTCCGCAGACAACGAAAAGGCTTCCGATGCACCTGACCCACTCAGGCCTTGCCAATCCAAAATCTGTTTGTCAGCGTCACTTCCGTCGTCTATAATATACAGAACTACTTTGACATCGCCGAGGAATTTCATATATTTGAGGTGTCATGCGCATCAGGAAACGCGGCGTTTCTCTGGTATTTTGTCGAGAGTCAAAGATCACGGAGAGACTCATTTGAAGAAAATCTACTTCGCCTTCGGGATTCATAATCATCAGCCGGTTGGGAATTTTGACCATGTGTTCGAGGAAGCCTATGAGCGTGCATATCGTCCGTTCCTCGAAGTCATGGCGCGGCATCCGAGCATAAGATTCTCGCTGCACACCTCGGGTTGTCTTTTCGAGTGGCTCGAGAAACATAAGCGCGGGTATTTTGATCTCATTAGCAAGCTTATCGGGCGGGGGCAGGTGGAGCTGCTCGGTGGGGGCTTCTATGAGCCGATTCTGTGCATTCTTCCTGAAGAAGACGCGCTGACTCAAATCGAAATCATGCGTGACTACCTGAAGAAGCGATTCGGCGCGCAGATCCGCGGGGCGTGGCTGACGGAACGGGTTTGGGAGCCGCATCTTGCAAACATCTTGTCGAAGGGCGGAATCCGATATTTGCCTCTGGATGATTATCATTTCCTGTCCGGTGGACTTCGCCTCGAGGAATTGGCCGGCTATTATCTTACGGAAAGTCAAAGCGCGCCGGTGGGCCTTTTCCCGATTCACCAGCGTCTTCGCTATACGATTCCCTTCAAAGAACCTTCGGAAACGCTTTCGTATTTGCGGCAATTCGAGGGTAAGGGATCACAGCCGCTCTTAGTCATGGCGGATGATGGCGAAAAATTCGGGCTGTGGCCCAAGACCTACGAGTGGGTCTATGAAAAGGAATGGCTGGAGCGATTCTGCACAGCCCTCGAAGAAAACAGCGATTGGGTCGAGGTGATGTCGCTGGGCGAAGCATTTGACAGAGTCGCGCCGCTGGGACGCACCTATCTGCCGACTTGCTCCTATTTCGAGATGGGCGAGTGGGTGTTGCCCGCGGGAACCGGCGCGCAGTTTGAGAAGTATGTCCATGAATTTGAGAAGCGCGACGACTTTGAATTGCTGCGGCCGTTTTTGAAGGGGGGCTTCTGGCGCAATTTCTTGGCGAAATATGACGAAGCGAACCTGCTGCACAAGAAAATGGTGCATGTCAGTCGCAAGTTTGCACGGCTTTCGCCGAAGAAGCGAACGGAGGAACAGCAGCGGCCTCTTTTGCGCGGTCAATGCAATTGTCCCTATTGGCATGGCATTTTCGGCGGGCTCTATTTGCCTCATCTGCGTCATGCCGTCTGGAAGGAATTGCTGACAGCCGAGAGACTTGTTGATGAAGCAGCACATCGAACCAAACATTGGATTCAAATTGCACAACAAGATTTCGATGCTGACGGAAGAGACGAGATTCTCATGGAGAGTCCATCGCTCAGCGCCTATCTTGCCCCTGCACGCGGCGGGATGCTCTTTGAATTGGATGCGCGTGAAAGGGCTTATGCCTTTTTAAACACACTGACGCGCCACGCGGAAAGCTATCATGGTCAGCTTTCCAGAGCGACGGCAGAGGCGACCGAGGGGTCTTCGATCCATGACCAGATTCTATCGAAAGAGGAGAATATCGCCGCGTATTTGCATCTCGATTTCTATCCGCGCCGCGCTCTCTTGGACCATTTTCTCCCGTGGGACCTTTCAATTGAAGATTTCCGCGATGGAAATTTCATCGAGCTCGGCAGCTTTCTGCAAGCAAACTACGATGTCACGGAAATGGGAACGGACTCGGTGACTCTCAACTGTCGAGGGCGCGTGATGGACAACGAGGTCGAGTTTGTCAAGCGCATTAGCCTGATGGAACAAGAGAAGAAATTGCAGCTCGCTTACCACATAAGAAATCTTTCGGCTTTCTCTCTGCGGATTCCATTTGGTATCGAGTGGAATTTGGCTTTTCTCGCAGGCAACTCAAAACAGCATCACTTCACGATTCCGGGCAGTTCGATAAAAAAGCGACCTTTGGCGGAAGTCGTTCGGCATCCTGATATCCTGCAAATTGTCCTGCAAGACGAAAGCGAGAACGCGGCCATTTCATTCATGTTCGCGAAGCCCGTCGAAATCTGGCGCTGCCCGATTGAGAGCGTATCGCTTTCGGAAGGAGGATTCGAGCGAGTGTTCCAGAGTATCGCTCTCCTCTTCCGATGGGAACTTGCCATAGACGCCCAGAGTTCATGGGAGCAATCTTTCGAGTGTCGGCTCGCCAAATCATAGGGGAACCCATGAAGGTGTCGCCCAATATGGGAACCCCCCCTTACCCCCCCGCGAGCAGGGGGGGAATAGAAGTCTCCCCCCGTTCACGGGGGGACGGAAGGGGGGTCAGCTCACTCATCCTGAGTCTTGTCATCTGCACATCGTGTTTTGCTCAGGAGACGGCTCTCCCAGCGGCTGCAGCGGATACATTGCCGCCTGATACCCTCATGACTCTGCTGCCGGATACGGTTCGAGCCGACACGCTTGCCCTGACTCCCGCGAAAGACGAAGTGGACACACTCGTTTTCTATTCAGCGGATTCGATTGATTTTGATGTGACAAATCGAGTGACGGTCTTGCTCGGAAACGCGACGGTTCGCTATAAGGATATGGAGATTCGGGCGGCTGTCATCACGGCGGATTGGAATCAGCAGCTACTCACCGCGGGTCCTTTCCTGGATACGCTGTGGGCCGATTCAACCGCGACTGTGATGGACACGATTGTGCGGGTTGGGGTGCCGATGTTTCGGCAATTGGATGACCAATTCACCGGCGATTCCATCGTCTATAACATGAAATCGCGCCGAGGCCGTGTGGAACATGGCCAGACGCATTATTTGGACGGCTATTATTATGGAGAACGCTTCAAACGAATGTCGTCCGAAGAGGTCACGGTGGGAAGCGGCGAATTCACCACGTGCGACCATCATCCCGCGCACTATCATTTTGCCTCTAACCGGATGAAGGTGCTCGTGGGAGACAAAGTTGTGGCGCGGCCCGTTTATCTCTATTTTGAAGATGTGCCGACGCTGGCGATTCCCTATGGTGTCTTCCCTCATCGTAGGGGGCGGCAATCCGGATTGATTATCCCGAAATTCGGCGAAAGTTGGAATCAGGGTCGCTTTCTGCAGGATGTCGGCTATTATTGGGCTCCGTCGGACTACATGGATCTCATCGGTTCATTCGATTACTACGAGCGTTTCGGTTTCTTGGGCAGGGCCGACTATCGTTATGCTCTCCGCTACATTCTGAATGGCAATGTCAATTTCTCATTCGACATGCAGCGCCAGGAGACCACGCGAAATCGCCGCTGGGCTCTATCGTTGAAACACAATCACACTCTCGATCCCTATACCCAACTCACGGTATCGGGCAACTTCGCCTCGGACGGCTCCTACAACGAACGGTATGCGACCACCGAACAGCGGCTGCGTCAATCGCTGAATTCGAATGCGACATTGACGCGTCGCTGGCCGGACTCCCCCTGGAGCGTGTCCGTAAACCTGCATCATGAACAGAATCTGGCAGACAATACATGGAGCGCATCGCTGCCGAATCTTGCGGTGCGTCATGGCAGCGGCAAGCTTTTTCCCGGGCCCAAGCCGCGCCGAGGGGAACGGCGCACCACGACGCGCACTGTCGGAGAGGACCCGTGGTATCGCGCGATTACCTATGACTATTCCGCATCCTTTGCAAACGCGCTCGCTTATCGCAAGGAGAGCCGGATAGAAGGCTATCGTGTCGCGCCACGCCGCATCTACACCGGTGTCTCGTCACGCGAGACCATCTACGGTGATGAGAAAACAGTCACCAGGCAACGCGACGGAATCCAGCATCGCTTAGGTTTCAGCGGAACGGCGCGGCTGCTGCGTTATTTCAATCTGAATCCCCGTCTCGACATCACCGAAGAATGGTCACATCGCGCAGTGGAATTCGTGCCGCGCGGGCGCATCTTCGATATGGAAGAACAGTCAGGATTTTTCGCGCGACACACCTTTAACTTGAGCACTTCGTTCAAGACGAAGCTTTATGGAACCTTCTTGCGACCTTTCGGCATCGGCGCTGATTTTCGCCATGTGCTTGATCCCTCCATTTCCTTCAGCTATCGCCCCGATTTTTCAGACAAGGCGTGGGGCTACTATAAAACGGCGCGCCTTGCTTCAGGTACCGAGTATGAATACGATCGCTTCAGCAGTTTCATGTATGGAGCGACATCTCGCGGGCGGTCGGAAAGGTTGAGCTTCTCACTGGGCAATCTATTCCAAATGCGGAGAGGGCACGACGAAAATATCGTGAAAAGCGATCTCTTCACGCTGAATTCTTCAACCGCCGTGGACCTTGCGAAAGATTCCTTGCGCTGGAGTGACCTTGCCACCTCATTCCGCACCGGCACCGGCGGGGCGCTTTTCGGTCCCATTCAAGCCGTTTCGCTCGACATCTCAACTTCGCACTCGTTCTATCAGAAACGCGCGACGCAGCGCATCAATCAATTCTTCTGGAACAGACCCGGTGCGACCTTTTGGAGTCCGCTGGAGTTGAAATCACTTTCGGTATCCATCACATTTGGGCTGAAGGATGATCGCCTCGGTCGGACTTTTGGTGTTTCTGAGCGTGGCGTGGGTGCGTTGGACACGACGGGCGCGGCTCCCTCGAGACCGAAGACAGCGATACTTTTCGATATGCCTTACAGCACCGACTTCGCGTTCTATCATACCTGGGATTTCGACAATGACGAGAAAACAACTTGGATGAATGCTGACGCCGGGTTGGAGCTCACGCGGAATTGGCAAATCAGCTACAATACGCGCGTGGATCTCGAGACGATGGATGTCGTTTCGGCGGGCGTGCAAATTCATCGGGATATGCACTGCTGGGAAGGAACGCTTTCCTGGAATCCCATCGGCATCGGCCAAGGCTACTATGTCCGCATCGCGCTGAAATCCTCGCAACTGCGCGATGTGAAAATCGAACGAACGCGAGGGCGGGGGACATTTCGGGGATTCTGACCGTTGGGGAATCC
>DYHQ01000083.1:0-3601 GCA_020724065.1 Candidatus Puniceispirillum sp.
GTCAACTCGATTTCTAAGTACCTCAAAACTAATGAAAAACATTAAGACAGCTGTGATGTGGGCACCCGCACATCGAGGGCACAGGCGGCGATTTCTTTTCGGCGTAGGGGCACGACGCGTCGTGCCTATTGTTTCTAACGGCGTGGTATGATGGCGGGGTGCACGGCACGTCGGCGTGCAACCTCGCTGAACCGACACGGGCACGGCACGCCGTGCCCCTACGGGACGTCTTGGCGGACATGGCGGGCCATGTCCCTACACATGTTCATCGCGGCAGGCTGAACGCGCGGGGGGTGATGAGGATGTCGTTGCGGGTTTGGTAGTTGACCAAGAAGTAGCGCAGGGCATCCATCGAATGATCACTGGTGCCGTCTTTTTGAGGTTCTTCGCGGCCAGCCGCCCAGCGATAGGCGGCGATGTCGGCGATCGTTTTCTTGCAGCGCGGCGAAAAGCGCAACCGCACGCGGCCTTGAGCATCCTCAAGAAAAGATTTCACGACTTCGATGCCTGCGACGATGTGAGATGAACGGAATTTCAATTTGATGCCCGCGCGCTGCAAAAGATCCGCAGGAGAGATTCCGCTGTCTTGAACCGCGGCGCCCGCGGGATCGCATGCGGTCCAACGCATGTTGAGTTCGTCAATGCCTTGCGTCAAATCAATGCGTTGAATCGCGAGGAGCATTTGTTCGGTCGTGTGGTCTTGGCCAGCCCATTCATCGAAGACGATGAGGTCGCCTTGCGGAGTCTCTTGAATCCAAAGAACGAAGGGATGATGATAGCCGAAATCAATCGCGCGATAGAGCGGCCAATCCGTGCGCGGGCGCCAGGGTTCAGATAGTATGTGGCGGGCGTTGTCAAATTCGCTATAGACCACATCACTTCCCGATTCAAACGAGATTTCCATTTCTTGCGCCCAGCGCTGCGCGGAGAGACCTCGGCGTGCTTGCTTTTCCCATTCTTCACCGCGTTCCGGATGAGAGCGATAGTGGATTTTGACGACGCCGAAACCGCACTCTTTGGCATTCTGAAGCAAGCGATAGAAAAGCCCGACGGGGCCCGCTGAGGTTGATACGCCGATGAAGCGACCACCGCTTTCGAGAGCGGGTTTCAGCGCGCCCCAGATTTGCTCATCGAAAGGAGTGAAGGCCATTTCATCCCAGAAGACGCCCGCGGGCGAGTGCATTCGAGGAGCATCGGGAACGGCGGGAAGGCTGAGGATGCGCGAGCCGACACCCGCGAGCGCGAGCTCTTCACGCGAATTGGCTTGGCGTTTCGGCTGCATATAGCCTGGCAAGTGATCCAGAATGAATTGGGCGCGAAGGAGCAGTTCCTCGGCGCAGCGCTCACTTCGCGAGATAAACAAAAAGACGCCGGGGCCACGAAAGAGCATTCGCCAGACGAAATAGGCGACGATAGTCCAAGTGACGAGCATTTGTCGCGATTTTGGCACAAGAAGATTCCGCTCGCTCTCGGTGTTGCGAATCAGTTGGTGAAGGAACGGATAATCCGGGTAGCGTGCGATGCCGCGTGCGGGATCTTGCGTCCACACATGATGCGTCAGGAAATGCCAGGGGTCACGGTAGCAGCGCAGGAGTCCTTTGGTTTCGTCGCGCGTCATTTGATGGACTGCATCGTGTTGCGAATGAGGGCGAGGATTTCACCGGGAGTCAGGGTGTGGCCTTCGCCTTTGTTCTCTTGCTCGTGGCAGAAATCAAGCACGACTTTGGCGGCGGTCACATTGCCTTCCATCGCCAATTCATAGAGGCGGCGGATAAGAGCCTGCGTGTCAATGGGAGGCAGTGCAATCTTCTTCACGGGTGGCGCGGGATCAAGAGGCAGGACGGTTTGGTTGGAAATTTTTTTCTTGGGCATGAGGGTTCCTTTGCGAAATTGCGGGCACGGCACGCCGTGCCCCTACGCGTGTTTATGCGTCTGTGGCGTAGAGATTGGAGCGGACGGCGGGGCTGCGGCGAGCGGTTGGGTCGAGAAACGGTGCCAAAGTACGCCAGGCTTGCGCTTCGAGCTTTTGCGCGAGGTTCAGCCATTCCGCGGCGCGATCATCGGGATTTGAGAGGGTAATGTTTGCCAGCGCTTCCATCGCTTTGGCTTCGGTGATTATCGCTAAAGTGAGCTCGGTCGCGCCGGTTTTCAATCCTTGGTCGGTAGAAGAAGGGCCGTAGTCCGAGGAGAGATGCGCCAAGATTTTGTCCTCGGCTTCGATAATCGCCTCATCAACCAGCGCGTCACTGACTGTTGCGGCGGCGACATCATAGTCCACGAGCACCGTGGCGCCATCGGGAATCGCGCCATCCGTCACGCGCGCAATGGTTCCCGCGTCATAGTCCATCGCGTAGTCCGTTGTCTTTTGGAAGAGTGCGCAATAGAGATAATAGACATAGACCTGGGTTTCTGACGGAATAGACGAGGATGAGGTGCGGCGAATGCGGCCTTGTTCAGCATCAACGATGAAGTCTTTCTCCTGCACATACATCAAGCCGAGAGTCTCATCCAGAGTGACCACGACCGAATCGGGAACGATGTTGGAATGAGCCAGATCCGACCATTCGACGCCCGAAAGCGTCACCGGGCCGTCGGCGACGGGCGCATTTAGAATGCACCATTTGACAGTCTCGCTGTCTTCGGTCAGAAGACGGTGCGAAAGCGGTGCTGGGGTGGTGCCATTGAGTATGATGGGTTCATCTTCATGATGCAGGACACCAATTTCGGAATCCTGCAGATGCGTTTTGACAGTGGTTCGATTTGTCCAGGACATGGTTACTCCCTTACGAGCATGAATTCGACGACAGCTTGCATGGTGGAATTGTGACGTACGGCGCTGACTTGAAGCGATGTGGAGACGCCGTTCAGGCGGACTTTGACCGTGAAGTCCGTGCCCGTGCTTTGACAATAGACGCTGACGCGATCGCCGCTGTTGAACGAAATCTTGTCAGCATCGGAACGCACGAGGCTACCCTCCCATAGCGTGAGTCCCGTCAGGTAGCCTCGGCGCGGCAGAGCAAAGCCGTCGCCAGCGACACCGCCGGGGCCATTGAGATAGACGGAGCTCGTGCCGGTCGTGCCGGAAAAGCAGATCGTGGATAGCGGGGTGTTGGCGAGTAAGTAGTTATGAGTTGAATTTGGCATATTTTCTCCTTGATTCTGTGGAGGGCGTGGCGTATATTGAGTGAAGCGAGTCGAGAGGGTGATGGAATGCAATAGACCCACGGAATACAGAGAGCTAATTCAAAAGGGGGCGGAAGGAGATTCGCCGCGGCGGGTTGTATTGAAATCCGAAATCCGGCAGGGGATTTTAGGACGGACAAGGCGGGCCTTGTCCCTACTCGTTTTACTCGTTCTAGTCTTGATTTCGGATTTTGGCGGAAGAAAAGGGCAGATCAGGGGATCTGCCTCGGCGATCTCTTGGTCCAGGGGAGCTGTCTCGGTGAGTAGATAGTGGGTCGGCTGCGAGCAGCCTACACGGCGAGGACGCGCGAGGGGTGAGGGCACCCCATCGCGGCGTAAACAAGGGGCTTAAGCCCCTTGTTCGGCTCATTGGGGGAGGAGCGTGCGAGGGCCGCGGTCCCTCGCACGCGTGAGGGAA
>DYHQ01000083.1:3701-10398 GCA_020724065.1 Candidatus Puniceispirillum sp.
GGATTTTCTTTTAGTAGTCGCTGATGAGGACGGCGTCGTCCACCATGATGGTATAGACGCTCTCTTTGGAAAGAACGGCCGATTCGAGTTTCTGCGAGATGACTTTCTCGGCTTCGATGAGCAGCGGCTGAGCAACGGACTCGCGAATCGCGAACCGATGATCCATCGCGGCGAATTTCGTTTCGGTCGCGCTGGGAACCACGACGAGTTTGGTATTGACCGGCAGGAAGCTGCGATAGTCGCCGGTGCGCGTGAAAACTTCCTCGCTGGCCCACGCCATCGGGTCTTGGAATTCGTCGAGATTCAGGATTTTCTCGATGTCGTTCTTGGAGCCGAGAAGATGGGTCATTCGCGCGGGGCCTTGAAAGCTCATGGCCAAATGCACGATGTCGCTGTACGCCCAAGTGCCTGCGCTGCCGTTGAAGACATTCGTTGCACCGGGAGAGGTGCCGTCGCCATTCAAGATGACATTGTAGATTTCGCCGACTTCATCGTAGGCAAGCTGCGCGCCGACCCACCATAGAAAGACGCGGAATTCGGCGAGCTTTTGATTCTTCAGGATGCGGTAGGAAAAATCGAACTGTCGGCCGCGATCCACCATCGCCGCTTCCTTCTCGCGATAAAGCAGCTTCACGACGGGATACTGGGCGGCTTCGTGGCGGCGCGAGAGCGATTTCTTCGCTTCGGTCGTTTGAATATAAATGGGTTTGACCGACGGACCGCGTTCGGGAACTTGAGCCGCAACGAGCTGCGACGGGTCTTGCACCATCTGATAGCCGCGTTGAATCTCGCGCGTTATATATTCGGGAAGAAGGATCAATCCCGAACCGGTCATGAATTGCTCGAGCGTGACCGCTTGGCGACCGGAAACGACGATGTTTGCCAAATAGAGTTGCCGCTCGAAAGCATCCAATGGAACCTGAAGCGCTCCGTCCGGACCGCGCGGACTGGGATCGAGCTCTTCGAGCAGCTCCGAGAACGACTGGCCGCGCTCTTGGGCTTCGGCATAGAGAGCCAAATTGCCCGAGCGCGAATGCTCGGTGATTTTTTCTTTCAGCGCTTTCGCGCCGGTGAAATCGAGAGTCATGGTATCTTTGTCCTTTCGTGTTTGGAGATCCGAAATCCAAACTAATGCAGGTCCCCAATTTGATTGGGGACCTACCATTTCGGATTTTGATTTTTGGATTTTAGTCGAGCCAGACATCGCAGGTGGTGTTGGTCGTGTCCACGGCGATGACTTGGCCTTTGTGTTTGTGGCCGCCGGCGGGAATATCGGTCGAAGTTGAGGCGCGGCGAACCTTCCCTGTGCCATCAAGCTCAACCATTTCATTGACAACAGGCGAAGGCGTGGCATATTTGAAACGCCCGACGCCGCGAGCTTGGACAGTGCAATAGGCGGGGACGGTTGTGCCGGACTGCAGTTCTTCGGAAACATCAATGACTTTGCCGAAGAGCTTACTTCCTGCGCTGCCCATTCCAACTTGATTGTTGCCGGTGACGGCGGCGGCGGTCAGGTTCGCATCGAGATCCGCTTGCGTGAAATCTTGACCTGAGGTCGAATTGACAGAAAAGGTCAGTAGACTGTCGCTACCGACACCGTCATTATTGATTGTGTAAGGCATGGGGGCTCCTTTCGTGGGTTGATGGGGTGAAAATCGGAAATCAAGAATCCAAAATGGGAGGTCCCCAATTAGATTGGGGATCTACATTAATTTTGGATTTTTGGCCTGGATGCCCGATTGGAACCGCGCCCAGGGTTCGAGCTGAAATTGGGTTTCCTCGTTCTGGCGCGCGGTTCCCGTCAAGGGCTGGAGATGAAAGCGCTCCTCGAAAGTGCGCGATATTTCGCTGCGCAGAGCGAGGAGCGCTTGGCCGCGGAGAGGCCAATGAAACATTTGTTCAAGCTGAATTTGTGCTATACCACACAATTCGGCTCTGGATCGAACTTCCTTTTGGAGTTCAGATTCATAGACGGAGAGGGTATCCAATTGGTCGTTCCAAGCCTTGGAAGCCTTTTCCAGAGCGATTTTCAAGGAATCAATATCCAGGATTTCCGTGTGGGTGATGGACTCTGCGAGATCTTTGAGGGAGGAGGGATTCATTTTGGTATCTCCAATCTGTGCGGATATAATATACAAAATTATTTCCAAAAAGTCAAGAGAAATTTGCGTAAAATGCACATCTTGTTGTTTTTGCCATAGATAACTGAACATGCGTTCAAGCTATTTGTAAAGAAAACAACACGACCTGAAGAGTTCCAGAATCAGGGAGCTGAGGCCGGAACGTTCAGAATGAGAGGTGAGGGCTGGCGGAATCGTGCCGACGCATCTATTTGACGAAGCCTTGGTTGACACTGGAGGGAGTTTTTGACTTACTTATATGAAAACAAAGGAGAGAGTGAAAATGCCGTTCGCAGTGTTGATTGTGGCTCTGGCGGCTGCGGCGATTCTGACGGTTGGGTGTTCTGAACAAGAGGAATCAGCCACGGTGAGTGAACGGTCGGTGCCTCATGAGCAACGATGGGGAATCTACGCGCTTGATATCGCCACGCAGCATGTCGAGTTGCTCCTGAGTTCTTCGGAATTGATCTCCTACCTGCACCTGAATCATCACGGAGACAAGTTCGCCTTTTCCACGAAAATGGATGGCACGACCGACGAACACGAAGAGATTTGTATCGTGGGAGTGAACGGAACCGGTCTAACGAGGCTGACAAACAACGGTTTCTGGGATCTCTATCCTTCGTGGTCTCCGGGAGATTCCCAAATCGCGTTCCTTTCTTTTCGCGATAGCACGCTGGATATTTATGTGATGGAAGCGGATGGCGATAGTGTCCGAGAGGTCTATGATTCAGGATATCATGATGCCGATATTGATTGGGGAAACGAACGGATTGCATTCACGAGAAACAGCCAGGTATGGAGTATCAAAGCGGATGGAACGGATGCCGCGCGAATCGCGGATCCGCCTCGTGCCGGAGAGTGGGGGCAGGCTAACCTGCCATTCGGCGATTACGACCCACGATGGAGCCCCGATGGCTCGAAACTCCTTTTTTGAACGATTAGAGGATGACAGCAGCGTTCATGGCAACTATAACATCTTCGTGATTGACTCGAGCGGCACCGCCGAAACCCGCCTTACAAATACGGGCTATTCGCAGGGATTGGCGAGCTGGTCCCATTCAGGAACTCGCATCGTTTACATCGTGGCGGCGATAGGCACCGAGGGGAAATACGATATCTATATGATGAACGCGGACGGAACCGAAAACCGGAACATCACGCCGGACTACTTTCCGGCAAATTTTTTGTGTCAATGGCCCGTTTTCTCTGCCGATGATGCGAAGATATTCTTTATCGGAGAATGGTGGGAGTAATTCTTAAGTCTCTCGACGGAGCAAAAACGCGCCCGCGAGAAAAGTCTCGGAGCGTGTTATGAATTCGCTGTTTTGATCTTAGCGGGCGCTATTTGTTGAAATACCGAAGAATGGTCCCGTTCGAGCCCACGGTCCAGCCATTGTCGGCATCCACAAAAGAGACTCCATGGAGGTGGCTGTTGGTGCCGCTGCTCTGCGTGCTCCATCCCGGCGACGGAGAGCTCTTGTCGTCATCGCCTCGTCCATTTCCCCACCAGAGAAGGGGCAGGCAGATGAGAGCGACGGGCAGGAAGATGGAAGAAGGCGTTCGCATGATTTATCTCGTATTTCAGGGAATTAGATCTTCTGTAAGCACTTCTCGAAATCCTTGACTTTGGGTGGGCGGTTGCTTTTAGCGGACAAGGCACGCTGGGCGGACACGGCACGCCATGTCCCTACAGTTGGTTCGATAGTGTGGCCTTCGGCGCGGAGCTTGGCGGCCTGTGATGCGGCGCCGCCGGGGTATTTCTCGTTCAGGCTGCCGTCGCTTTTGAGGACGCGCCAGTAGGGAGCAATCTGCTTTTTGCCATTGGCTCGATCCTCTTCAGCGGCTTCGGCAACGATGCGCAGGAAAATGCCTGTCGTCATAGGGCAGGTGCAATCGGTCTTGAATTGCTTGGCCAGGCTCTCCATAATTTGGCTCACGGTTGTCAGCTTCCCCTTCTTGATCTTTCGGACCTCCGCATCCACCAAAAGCGGCGTGGCAATCAGCATTTTTCCTGCGCCCCAAGCCTTCTGCATTTTGGGCGGCACCTCCACGATTTTGGCCTCCTGCTCCTTCTCTAACTTCTCCGTCCACGGCGTCCTCGATTTGAACTTGCCCGACATCTTCATTCCTCCGCTCTCCTAAAATAATTTGCGCTTCATCGGAAAATATAGTAATTTTCGGTTCAAATCAAAGCCTTCTTGTTCCCTGTTCCGGGCGGGCTGGGTATCCGTCTCAGCGGCGTAGGGGTACGGCGTGCCGTGCCCGTGAACTCCGACCACATGAGACACCGCCCACGGCGGTTGAAAGAATATGATGGCATGGCGACATAAGATTGAGTTTGCCGCAGTGCGGCTAATGCAGGGGTTGGCTGTGGTTCTGCCGAGGCGCGTGGCGGCGGCTTTCGGCGCGCTAATGGGCGAACTTGTATTTCTTGTTGGAATTCGCCGCAGGGTGACGAAAGAGAATTTGCATGCGGCATTTCCGATGCTGTCACGGCGGGCAATTCGGCAAGTGGCGCGAGCGGCGTATCGTCATTTTGGCCGCGTGGCCGTGAGTTTCGCGTGGCTGCCGCAGACGAGGCCGCAAGCGCTCAACCGATGGATTTTCGTACGGGGTTTTGATGTCTTCGACAAGGTCCTTCAGCGCGGACGAGGCGCTATTGTCATTACGGGGCATTTGGGTAATTGGGAGCTGATGGCAGCAATCGTAGCCGCATTGGGTTATCCGGTGACAGGCGTCGTGACCACGCAACGCAATAAGCGAATCGAGGAGCTGATGGATGAGCTTCGGCAATCCGTGGGCGTCGAGATTGTGAAAGTGCGCGAAGGTGTGCGCGGCATACTGTCGGCGTTGAAGCGGAACCGGCTCGTGGCGATTCTGATTGATCAAGACGCTCATGAAGCAGGCGTGTTCGTTCCTTTTTTTGGACGCATGGCTTCCACGCCAAAAGGAGCCGCGGTCCTTCACCTCAAGACAGGTAGTCCCCTGATTTTCGTCCGTTCCCACCGCATCTCGCGTGAACGATATGTCATTCATTTCGAAGAATTGAATACGACCATGCTCCAGCCTCGCAACGCGGTGAGCATCACCGCTTTGGCCACACGCGAGCTGGAGAACGCGATTCGAGAAACTCCGGAGCAATGGTTTTGGATGCATCGCCGATGGAAAACACGCCCGCCCGAATCCTCATCATAGACACCGCTTGGGTGGGCGATGTCGTTTTTACGACAGCGCTTGTCGAAGCGACAAAGGCGCTTTGGCCCGAGGCCAATCTCGACCTTCTCATTGCCCCTCGTGCGACGGGAATTGTCCGTTCGCATCCCCATATCCGCGAAGTGATTGTCTATGACAAGGCGAAGCGCGAGCGTGGATTCTCGGCGCTTCTATCTCTTGGACGGCGACTTCGCGAGCGCAAGTTTGATATGGTGCTTTGTGCGCATCCGTCGTTTCGCAGCGCCATGCTCGCAAAACTCTCCCAAGCGCCCGTGCGGGTTGGTTACAAAGCCCCGTGGGCGCCTTTTTGTTTCACGCATACTTGCGCCAACGACTTGGCGGTTGAACCTTTTCATGTCGAGCGGCGGCTGAATCTCCTCAGAGCGGCGGGCTTCTCGATTGAAGATCCCGGAATTCATGTTGCGATTTCATCCGAAGCAAAAGAGTTCGCTGCTCATTTCTTGGAAGAAGCAAAAGTTTCATCCCCTCTGCTGGGTTTGATTCCCGGGTCGGCTTGGGCGACGAAGCGTTGGCCAGCCAAGAAATTCTGCGTGCTTGCTGAGGTTGCGGGCAGGAGGTTGCACGCGCAGAGTCTCATCTTTGCTGGAAAGGAAGACGGCGTTCACATTCGTGAGATTGTGCAAAGTGTTGAGCCGGAGCCAATCCTTGTTCTGGGGCAGCCTTTAGAGAATGTCGCGGCGCTGCTTTCGCGATGTCAATGGGTTGTTGGAAATGACACGGGACTCAGCTATTTGGCCATCGGAGTCGGCGGGCTATCTGTGCGCGTTCTTTATGGCTCAACTCAAATCAACTTTCGGTTTCATGCCCCGCATCAAGCGATTGTCGCGGGCGTTCCGTGTTGCTGCCGACGCACCGGTCACGGAAAACCGAAATGTTCATGGGGTGACCCGCCGGTATGCATGGATGCGATTGAACCGGAGAGCGTATTGGCGTCGCTGGTACTCTGACTCTCCGAAGTCTGGACGGATAAGGCAGCTCAGGAGGACGGACAAGGCGGGCCTTGTCCCTACGAAGACAACATGTCCCGCCGAGGCGGATCCCCTGATCCGCCCGCAGTGTGCATGTTGCATGAAGGGCGCAGAAGTGTTATACTATTGTGTTTCTGTCGCGCCATGGATCGGCTGCAAGCAGCCGACACTGGATCCCTCGTTTGTCTGACAGGAAGAAATTCCGGGTGGGTCAGGGGATCCATCTCGGCGGCGTAGGGGCGCGGTGTGCCGTGCCCGCGAAGATCCGGGCAGGTGATACACCTGCCGCGGCGAAAAGATTATTTTATTGTAGGACGCGGGTCTGGAGACCACAGCTGTCTTAATGTTTTTCATTAGTTTTGAGGTACTTAG
>DYHQ01000084.1 GCA_020724065.1 Candidatus Puniceispirillum sp.
CGGCTAACTTCCAAATAAATAATTTTCAAGGATAAACATTGAGACAGCTGTGGTGACACACCCGCCACGGCGAACGACCGAAATTCGCCCCCCTTTCAAACCCCCGCGTGCAGGAGGGAGAAGGGGTCAGGGGACTTGCCTCGGCGGCCGTAGGGGCACGGCGTGCCGTGCCCACTGGATCAACAAATTAGCAGAGCGAAGTGTTGCTCTGACGCGAAGGGTAAGGGCACCCATTCGCGGCGAAGTGCGTTTAAAAAGGAAAGAAGAAAAACATAGGCAATTCAGCATTCATTTCAAGGAGATTCTCATGCGGACATTGGTCATCGTCGCCGTTGGCGCCATGCTCGTGGCGACTTCATGCAAGTCGCAGTCAAAAACAGAAACCACCAAACCGGCTGAACCGCAAGCGACCGAAAAGAAGGCCGAACCCGCGGGGCCGTTGGTCAAATGGCCTGACAATTATCCTGTTACGGGCGACAGCGTTGCCGTTATCAGTACGAAATATGGCGACGTCGTGCTGGAGTTCTTCCCGGATGTCGCGCCGAATCATGTGCGCAATTTCAAGTATCTGGCAAATGCCTGTTTCTACAACGGCTGCACATTTCACCGCGTCATTTCGAACTTCATGATTCAGGGCGGCGACCCTAATTCTAAAGATACAATTCGCGCGAACGACGGCACGGGCGGTCCGGGTTGGACCGTGGCCGCTGAATTCAATGCCAAGGATCATGCGCGCGGGGTGCTCTCGATGGCTCGTTCCCAAGACCCGAACTCGGCCGGTTCGCAATTCTTCATCTGCGTCAAAGCGGCCAAGCACCTCAACAACAACTACACCGCTTTCGGGCAGGTCGTCAAGGGAATAGAAGCCGTTGATCAAATCGTCAATCAGCCCCGTGATCAGCGCGACAATCCCCTCGAACGAATCGAAATGAGAGTGCGTATCGTCCCACGGGCCGCCGCGGGTCTATAGTTCTCCGTCCCGATTCAAAAGCACTGAAGTGGCAAGCGACACGGTATCCCGTTACGGCGATGAGTACTTAGTACTCGCTGGAGTGGGCAAAGCGGAAAGCCGCGTGTTGGGCTCACGCTTTTTGGGATTGGCTCTTCCTGTGTCGAGTGAACAGGAGATCAGCAAGCAAATCGCAGAGCGGGCACGGGAATACCACGATGCGACGCACCACTGTTTTGCGGCGATTTGGGATTGGGGCAAATCCGTGCACAGCAGCGATGCCGGCGAACCTCGCGGCACGGCGGGCTTGCCCATTTTGCGGGCGATTCAATCGGCAGGGCTTAGCGACACGCTGGTCATTGTAACGCGCTACTTCGGCGGAACGAAACTCGGCAAAGGGAATCTGGCCAGAGCTTATGGCGCTTGTGCCGGGGAAGCTCTGCGTGACGCCCCCAAGAAAATGGTCCACCGAAAGCGCAGATTCCTGATGGATGTGCCGCCGAGTGAAACCGGCAAGCTCTATCGTCTTGCTCACCGCAACGGCTGGGATATCATGTCCGACAGTTCGGGAGATTCGGGGCGGTTTGAAGTGCGCGTGCCAATGTCGGAAGGAGACAGCGCAATCCAAGCGATGCGGAATGCCACAGCCGGACAAGCCACCATCATGGAGGATGGTCTTTGGACATCGTCCTGATTGTCGGACTGTTGCTGTTGTCCGCGTTCTATTCAGGGACTGAGACAGCCTATACAGCCTTCGACCGAATCCTGCTGGAAGTCTGGATGCGACGGAAGCGGTTGACAGCCCGGCTCGTGAAATTTTTCTCCGACCATCCGACACGCTTTCTTGGCGCGACACTAATCGGGAACAATCTTACCAATGTCGCTTACTCGACCGTGTTTGCTGCCTTCGCGGCGCAACTCGGGCTGGCACCTTTCTCAATTGTGGTGATTGCCCCTTTTCTGATCCTGATTTTTGGAGAGATTCTACCCAAAGCAATTCTTTTTGGCTCCGCGAATTTGGCGGTGAGGCCTGCGGCCGTTCTTCTGGCGGTGAGTTTTGCGCTCTTTTCACCTATCTACCTGCTGGTGCGTCTGGTAAGTCGAATCGTGATGGGCAAAGAGCCGAAGCATCGTACTCATGAAGCGAGCCGCCGTTTTTATTCCGCCGAAGAACTCCAACTCATGCTATTTGAGGCCCACAAGTTAGGGATGGTATCGCCTGAAGAGGAGCGATTTCTGTCGCGCTTTTTTGTGCTGCGGGACCGCAAGGTTCGTGAAGTGATGACGCCCCGAACGCAGGTGGTCGCTGTTGCCAAAAATGAAGAGCCGGCGAAAGCGTGCCGCAAGTTTATTGAATCAGGACACACGAAGTTGCCCGTTTACGACGGTGATTTGGACCATATTGTTGGCTATATCTCGGCGCGGGATTTTCTGAAAGAGACGGGCGGGTTGGACGATGTGTTGCATCCCATTGAGGTGGTTCCGGAGTCCAAATCCGTCCGCGAGCTTTTGCAGGAATTCCGCCAGGATCGTCGTCACATCGCGGTCGTTGTGGACGAACATGGCGGCACGGATGGCATTGTCACTCTCGAAGACATCCTCGAAGAGCTTTTGGGGCCTGTCGAGGACGAGTTCGACAAGGGTGGCCCCATTTGCCGCCGAATTGGGATGAATCGTTTTCTCGTATCCGGCCGCGCGGAACTTGATTCAGTGGCAAGCGTTACAGGCATCAAATTTCCGTCGGGAGAATACACGACAATCAGTGGCTTTGTTGTGATGCAACTTGGCCGAATTCCGCAAGCGGGTGACGAGCTTATAGACCAAGATTGGCGCTACAGGATTCTGAAGGCCGATGCGCGGCGGGTGATTGCTGTTTTGATCGGCCCGGCAGCGCCGGCAGGCAACGAGAAATTGCCGGCAGCTTGACTTTCGGGGTCAGAGTCGTTATATTATAGCGCGGGGTGGAGCAGTCTGGTAGCTCGTTGGGCTCATAACCCAAAGGTCGTAGGTTCAAATCCTACCCCCGCAACGAAGAAACAAACACCTGTCATGTGCGACGGGTGTTTTCCTTTGCAGCGAATCACCTGTCTGGCCCGATTCCACTGCGCTAAGGCGGAAGTGGAGTTTCTGATGCTGCTTGCGAAAAGATCAGCCCATTGAGCATGGTCGGCATCAAACGGGACGCCCCATCGAGGACGGTGGGGGCGAGTGGATTGAGGAACGAGACAATCCTCTGCTAAATGGCACTGGGCTTTGGCGGAGTGCATTTTTTCTCTTGCATTTCTGCGCGCGATATTGTATATTTAAGCGTTATGCTTTCCTCGCAACCACATCTCACTGGGAAGTCTTTCCTCTCTTTCCGCTTTGCCTGGGCCTGGTGGCGGCCCACCGCCGCCTAATACACGACTGGGTCCCGACCCCTTATACCCTCATTTAACCGTTTGATTTTTTCGCACTAAGTGCTTTTTTGAAACTGCTCATTCGTGTTTTGTGCAATCGAAGAAAAAGGAGACAACATGGAACGCACATGCGTTGTTTTGAACTCAAATGACATGCCGCGCAGTTGGTACAACCTAATGGCGGATATTCCAAATCCACCTCCGCCGCCTCTGCATCCGGGAACGCTACAGCCCCTCGGTCCGGCTGATTTGGCTCCGCTCTTTCCCACGAGTTTAATCGAACAGGAAGTGAGTGCTGAGCCGGATATCACGATTCCCGACCCTGTACTCGACATCCTTACCATGTGGCGGCCCACGCCTTTGATTCGAGCACGCCGTCTTGAAAAGGCGCTGAAGACTCCCGCGAAGATATACTTCAAGAATGAGAGCGTGAGTCCCACCGGCAGCCATAAGCCGAATACCGCTGTGGCACAAGCGTTCTACAACAAGCGGGAAGGAGTCAAAAGGCTCGCGACCGAAACCGGCGCCGGTCAGTGGGGCAGTTCCCTCGCTTTCGCCTGCGCGATGTTTGGGATGGAATGCAAGGTGTACATGGTCGCCGTCAGTTTCCACCAGAAACCCTATCGCAAAGCTCTCATGGAGAGCTACGGCGCAACCGTGGTGTCAAGCCCGAGCACCACGACCGGCACAGGTCGTCGTTTCTTGGAGCAGGATCCCAAATGTTCGGGAAGTCTTGGCATTGCGATTTCCGAGGCTGTCGAAGATGCCGCCGGCCGCGACGACACCAAATACTCACTGGGCTCGGTGCTGAATCATGTGCTCCTCCATCAGACCGTGGTCGGTCTCGAAGCGAAGCGACAGTTCGATATGATAGGCGACTACCCCGACTTGGTCATCGGCTGCGTCGGTGGCGGGTCAAACTTCTCCGGTTTGGCTTTTCCGTTTGTGCGGGACAAGATTTATGGCCGTCCGGTGGATTTCATTGCCACGGAGCCGACATCCTGTCCGACACTCACGAAAGGAGAGTATCGTTATGACTTTGGTGACAGTGCGCGACTGACTCCTTTGGTGCCCATGTACACGCTTGGACATCAGTTCATGCCCGCGGCCATTCATGCCGGAGGGCTTCGCTATCATGGGGATGCTCCGCTGCTTTGTCAGCTTGTCAAGGATGGTCTCGTGAGCGCCCAAGCGTACACACAACTGGAAGTCTTTGAAGCGGCCCTGCTGTTTGCGCGCACGGAAGGCATTATGCCAGCCCCTGAGTCCAGCCATGCCATTAAGGCGGCGATTGACGCCGCCCATCGCGCGAGCGAGGAAGGCCAGACCAAAACCATCCTCTTCAATCTGTCCGGCCATGGCCACTTCGATATGTCGGCGTACACCGACTACCTCGAAGGCAAATTGACGGATCATGTCATGAGCGACGGAGAACTACGAGATAGCCTTGCGAAATTAGAGGGTCTGCCGAATGCGGGCCACGAAGTGTAGGGTATTTCTTGGAGACTATTTGACCTGAGGCGCGGCGGTGAATCGTCGAGGCGATCAACCGCCCCACGCCTGTTCGAATTTGTTGCAGCTGTCAGAGCGGGCTGCCGCCCGGGCGTGTTGCCCGAACCATTTTTGCCGAGCCAGGTTATTCACCTGGCCGGAATTGAGAAAAAATGAGAGGCTTTTCAGCGCTTTAGTTTAGCCGGTCGGGTCTGGAGACCCGCCACGGCGAGTATTAACCCCGCACGGCGCTACGGGGTTCGTTGCGTGAGCTCAATCTCGAGGTTAATCGTGACCTCATCGCCGACCACAACGCCGCCCGTTTCCAATGCCGCATTCCACAGCAGGCCGAAATCCTTTCGGCTGATTTTGGCTGTGGCTGTTGCACCGCTGCGAGTAGTGCCATAAGGGTCTTCGATGGAGTTCGAGAAGCCCTCACCTTCGAGAGTAATCTGTTTAGTTATGCCGTGAATGGTCAGATCGCCGGTGATTCGATATTTTCCAGCATCAAGGGAGACGGCCTTTGTGGATTTGAAAGTGATTTGAGGATACTTCTCGACATCGAAGAAATCGGCGCTTCTGAGATGCTTGTCACGCGCATCATTGCGGGTGTTGATTGAAGCCGCTTCAATGGTTGCTTCGAGGGAGAGTTTCGAGGGATCAGTCGGATCGAATTCGGCGGTGGCCTGATAGGAAGTAAATTCGTCGCGAACGGTCGAAACCATCATGTGTCGTACGCTGAAGCCAATCGAGGAATGCACTTTGTCCACATCCCAAGTCGCCGCATGCCCGACCGTTCCTACGAAGAAGACGAATCCCGCGAGGATAGCTGGGAGAATTTGTTTTTTAGCCATTTTGAACCTCCACGTCTGTTTGAAAAGATATAGAAGACATATCTGTTTGATTCGAAATCCAACCGTATCATTAAGTTCATCAAGTTTCGCTTATCGCCTTGCCCAGTTTGCGACACAGAGCGCCAAGCCGGTCCTGTTCATTGGGCGTGAGGTGTTCCATTTGCTCTGCGATGAACTGGGCTGTATGCGGGAAGATGTGCTGCATGAGCTGATGTCCCTCGCTCGTGAGATGAATTTTGATGGAGCGCCTGTCTTCGGTGCTTCGCTCGCGCGCAATGAGTCCTCGCTTTTCGAGATTATCCAGAACCATTGTTAGATTGCCGCCGGATTTGAGCAGCTTCGCGGCAATCTGTCCAATTGAAAGCGGCCCGAGATGATAGAGCGCTTCAAGCGTTCCGAATTGTGTGCCCGTCAGCCGCACATCGGCCAAGCGGCGACAGACTTTCGCCATCGCCGAGTCCGCGGCCCGAATCAGCTTGATGTAGCAGTCGAGGGCGCGAATTTCTTTGACAGGGCCTTTGTGATGTGTTGCCATTTCCTTCGACCTCTAATAGTTTAACATCGAATCTTTTGCAAAGTTCCAGTCCTCACCGGCGATACAAGTCTTTCATTATTATGATTTTCATGGCATTGCCCCGGTTCTTCAAGCAGGCAACCGGAGAGGAGATTCGGACCTTGGCTGATTTTGAGGAAGTTCGTGTCGTGAATTCGGCTTGTCAGAGTGTCTCATAGTGGTTCTCAGAAGTAGTCTCCCATTCAAGGGGCCAAAGCCCATTGTTAACTTCATTGTAAACAAAGAGTTTCGACACCTTGCCTGATGTCGCAATACGAACTTTTTTTCGGGAATCACTATGGGAGGGATGTCTTCAGCTTGGGGAAATGGGATTCCCGGCCAGGTAAGAACCTGGCTCGGCGAGATCATTCGGAGGGCGTAGGGATCTGTTGTTTTTCCTGCACTTGTCGGAGCACTTGCAGATTCTTCTTGGCGTCTGCATTTCCGGGCCAGATTTTCAGGGATTGCTCGAAATGCTCGATCGCCCGGGCGTTGTCTCCCAACCGCACATAGATGAGGCCCAGGAAGTTGTGCGTTTTGGCGATTTCCGGGTCTCTTTGCTGCGTAGTGCGGATGATGGTCAGATCGTAGCCGGGAAAATCCTCGACACGAACCTTCTGAGCAAGCTGCTGTCGGATGATCTCCAGATTGGCTGTGTCGGCTTCAAACATGTCCATGGAGCCGAGGAGCATGTTGCGGTAGGAAGCACTGGGGTCCAATTGAATCGCCAGGACTCGTTCAAAGGCCTCGCGCGCTTCCTCATATCGTTCTGCATTGAGGTACAGGACGGCGAGTTTTCGATACATCAAATCCTGCTGGAATTCGAAACTGTGGGCGTGCCGGTAACACTCGATGGCCTGCTCCGTCTTCTTCTGCTTCTCATAGAGTTCACCGAGATTGTAGTAGATGACTCCTTTCTGAGCCGTGTTGACCTTTAGCGCCTCTTTCAAGATATCTTCCGCACGAGCGTAGTCCCCCATCCGGCTGTAGGTGATCGCCAGATTCACGCTCGCTCCCACCAAGCTGGGTTTGATCTTCAAAGCTCTTTGATATTGGGCAATGGCCATCCGATAGTTGCTCTGTCGCAGGAAGTTGTCCGCGTAGTCCTTGTAGTTCTGAGACTCCGTGTCTTTGCCCGGTCGAGACATTTCTTGGAGCCATTGGGGATTGACAATGGAGATTCCTCCGAAGAGAAAGAGGACAATCCAAACGGCAAAGAGACCCCCGGTGACGATCGTTCGGGCACGCGAGGGCGTTTTCTGCTGTGGCTGTTTGACGGGTTTGCGATCCTTATCAGCAGGTGTTATGGAGAATAAATAGAACATTCTTGTGTTCTCGCCTCAAACGATTGAAAACCTGACACGCCTCGGGTGTCTTCAGGATAATCACCTGGGTTCCCCGCTGGAGATATTGATTGTAGAAGAATTGACTCGGCGCTTTCGTGGGAAATCCATTGCCGCCCTTGCCACGGGCACCGCTTGCGATGACGACGATATCCGCCTTCTGTTTCAATAAGAACATCCGATCGCGGGCGTTGAAATCATGTTTTTTGTCTACCAGGCGGAACATGCCATCGGAGAAGATCATGACATCGAAGAAGGGAATCGGAATCCCTTTATAGACCGTCAGCCCATATTGATTGTGGACGATGTTGTCCCCGCGATGCCTAAGGAAAAAGAAGGCTTGAACGCATAGGCCGACGAGTAGGACGGATAGCAGACTGTACCTCCCCCACCGGTATTGACTGATATGGAACAAGAGGAAGAACAAGACAAAACCGCTGACGGTTAACAAGATAATGGAAGCCCAATACATGGAATCGCTCAGAAGAGAGCTGAAAACGAGCAACAGGACACCCAGAACAAACAAGAGCAGCAAGAGACTCTTGGGACTCTTGACATAATCCTGCAACTTGGCGTGGCGAAACCGCTTCCCTCGCGCCAGCAGAGCCTCGGACTTCTTTACTCCCAGGGAAATCAGAACGATCCCCAGGAGCGATCCCCACACATCTTTGGCGATATCGCTGATATCGAAGATTCGGGTGCTCATATACCTTTGAAAGGTCTCATCAAAGGTTGAGAGGAACAGAGCGCCGAAATAGGTAATTAGTACGATCTTGAACAGCGGAAGCCCGCGTGGAGCCAGATCTCGGTACACCATGAAAGCGAAAACGGAATAGGCAATGTAGTGCCAGTTTTGCTGCAGATCATAGAAGCGGTGGCCAAAATAGTAGTCGGTAATCTGCTGGGCAAGAACCACCATAAACACGACGACGGCGCCTGCGAGAATCCGGCGTCGAGTTAGTCGGGAATGGTAGCGAATCACGAGCGAGATCAGCAGGAGCAACGCAATCGTCGGTACAATCGGAATGTTGATCCCCGCCAGAGGGAAGGTGGAGCTGGACAGGATTCCAATCGCTTCCTGGAGAAAAGACTGTAGCAACAGAAAAGGAGTCGCCACCAGAAGCATGCCGTACATGACCACATGCAATCGTGTGGAATGTACCCAATCGGAAGGAACTGGTGCTCTGCGGGGGCGCTTTGCGGGCATCTTTTCCGACGATTAAGGGGTCTTTGGCCCAGGGATTTCAGAGGCAAGCAACACGAGGCCCGTAAGCTATCCACTTACAGGCCCTTAGGATGGTACGCCCACCAGGATTCGAACCTGGAACCTACTGATTAAGAGTCAGTTGCTCTACCAGTTGAGCTATGGGCGCGACGCGTCAAATTTAGCAAGAGTATCCCGAATTGTCAAGCCTATTGGGGGGCGTTACAGCTTTCTTCCTTGTCAGACTTCCCTGCCCTTTCACTTTTCCTGCATTTCAAAGCCGCGCGAATCGCTTCGGCACGGCTTCTGATTTGCTGAAGCAGGCGTCTGGCCCAGGCAAGTTCGGTGGCCAGAATCGCCAATCCCACGGGAATCACAACGATGGCGGGTCCCGGCAGGACAAGCATGAGAAGGCCGACGGCAAGCACCGCAAATCCCACGATGAGGCGAAGAGCACGCCACCCTTGCCTCAGGGGGCCGCGTGTCCACGGTCCTGCTGCCAATAATCCCTCACGATATTGAAATGGCCTCGTCCCACAGCCGAACGAACTCACGCGCCAAATATGTGAATTCCATGTTGGAAAAGCAAGTCACGAAGAATGGTTGATGGCGGCAATTCGTTCCGGCCAGGTTGCGAACCTGGCTCGGCGAAATTCCGGGCGGCAAGGGCACTATTGCGCTCGCGGGGCGGATGACACATCCACCACGGCGATCAGACATTTGCACCGGGTGGGCGACGCATCCACCACGGCGGGCGTTAGCACGAATGCCGGTCGGGTCTGGAGACCCGCCACCGCGAGCGGACATTCGCGCCGGTCGAATGAGGGCACCCCGCCACGGCGGGAACTGGCGCTTTCCAAAGAATATGAAATTCTTTCTATGAAACGATGCCCAGGTCCGCTCCGCATTTGGCGCAGCAGCCGCCAGAGAGGGCATGTACGGCCACTCTATATGCATGTCGGGAAATGACGAGGGTGTTGCAGACGGAGCAGTGCGTGTCTTCCGCCCCTTCGAGAACCACATTCCCGACATAGACAAAGGGGAGCTTTTCTCGGCAAATCTCTCGCGCTTTCAAAAGAAACGCGGGTGATGTCGGGGGATTGGTGAACTCGTGATAGGGGAAATAACGCGACAGATGGAGAGGAATGCGCGGATTGATGTCGGCGACCAAATCTCGAATGGCGCGGATGTTCTCTTCATTATCATTCTCGCCGGTGACGACAAGGTGAGTGACTTCGACATGCCGCCCCATTTCAACGCTGATGCGAATCGTGCGCAAAACATCTTCGAGATGCCCGCCGCACAAGCGCCGATAAAATTCTTCGCTTGACGATTTCAAGTCAATATTCAAGGCGTCAATATGAGGCAGCAATTCTCGCAAAGGTTCTTCGCAGAGGTAACCGTTGGTCACTAATACCGTCACTCCTCCTCGTTCGTGAATGAGGGGGGCCGCGTCATGGATGTATTCATACCACATGAGAGGTTCGCTGTAGGTGAACGCGACACCGATGGA
>DYHQ01000085.1 GCA_020724065.1 Candidatus Puniceispirillum sp.
CAAGCTCGGTGACGCCCTCGGGCTCGAAAGCGTCAATCATGATATGCGCGGCTTGTGCTCTTCGCGGCGCATGCGACAGCACTCCTCCCGAGCCGACAAGAATATCAAGCTGCATCATATTCACAAGCGTCCCGCCTGTCGCCGTTTGCGTAAAGGTGTCTGATATGTTCCGCTCTTGTTGCACGCCCTTCAGACTGGTCGCGAAACTCTTGTGCTGCAGAAACGCGAGTCGAATCGCCTCGCGCGCTATCGCTTGCTCGATCTGCAGCTCCTCTTTTGTCTGCGGGATCGTGGTTGGACGAATCATCTTATTGGCAATTCGATTGCGCAGGTCGTCTTCAGAGAGCGAAAAGGGTATCCAGCGCAAGATGTTCTCGATGCCCGCTTCGGCCAGAACATTCGACACGGAATAGCTCATTCCGAGATTTGCCGACACTGTGCGATTAAATGCGGTCTGGCCGGGCCTGTCCGGAATTCTGAAAACGGAAAAGACATCCGTCGTCGCACCGCCAATGTCCACGCCGACCAGCGTGATATTGTGCGCTTTGGCGACTCGCTGCATAATGTCGCCGACCGCGCCCGGTGTCGGCATAATTGGTGCATGTGTCCAGCTCATGAGCTTTTTGTAGCCGGGCGCTTGCGCCATCACATGTTCCATGAAGAGATCGTGAATGGCCTCTCGTGCAGGTCCCAAATTTTCTCGCTCCAAAACGGGTCTCAAATTCTCCACGATTCGGACATCCACGCTTTCAGCGAGAGTCTCTGTAATGGCTTCGCGCGCATCTTTGTTGCCCGCATAGATCACAGGCAACTGATACCCGATTCCCAATCGCGGTCGCGGATTTGCCGCGCGCAAGAGTTCAGCCAGCTCGACAACATGTTTGGTTGTTCCGCGGTCCACACCACCGGAAAGCAAGATCATGTCCGGGCGAAGACGCCGGATGCGCTCGATTCTCTGGTGAGGCAAACGGCCATCGTTCGAGGCCAGCGTGTCCATCACTATTGCACCAGCGCCCAACGCCGCTCGCTCGGCCGATTCCGCGGTCATCGCTTTCACAACGCCTGTGACCATCATCTGCAGTCCGCCGCCCGCCGACGAAGTCGAAACATAAATGTCCACGCCGCGATTGCCTTCATGCGGAATGATAATGCGCTCGCCGTCCAAGATTTGGCGGCCCGTCAGCTCTTCGACTTCGCGAATGGAATTCAAGACGCCGCGCGTCACATCTTCAAACGGCGCTTCCACCGTCGTTGGCGCTTCTCCGCGAACGATGAGCCGGTACTCTTCGCCGCGTTTCTCAATGAGAATCGCCTTCGTCGTCGTCGAGCCACAGTCCGTGGCAAGGATGGAATGGATTTCAGAAAGAATAGACATGACGGACGGATTAGACCAAAGGTATCTCAGATCTATCTTTGAAACTGCTCTCCTTAAGCACATCCATAAGGTCAAGGAAGCGCGTGCCGGATTCGTACAATTGAAGGACAGTCTGGATGGACCATGCGTCAATCCAATGACGAAGTTCATCGTATTTGAGAATATCATTCAAACGCTGTACTTGGTCCTTCTTGATTACGATGATGACTTTGCGGTAATTGAATTTCTTGGCGTGCGTCAATCTTTCTTTGGCTTCCGTTATGTTACCGCTGATTTGGATCTCTATGGCGATTTCTGGATTGCCGGCGCTAAGCCAAGCAACATCGAGCTCGTGGGGATGACTGGGAGCGATCTTGTGTCTTACAAACGCATTACAACCTTGCCTCTCCCCAATAATCTGGAGCATCTCACAAATTCGGTCGTGGAGACCTTTGCTCTGAAGTTCCATTGTTTCAATTCGTTTTATTGCCTCGCTCTCGGCCATTTTCCTTACCGGAATAACTTGGTCAATGACAAGTCTCTTACCAGTTTGGCTTGCTTTTCTCAATTCGGACTCTATTAATAGGAAGTCATTTTCTGGAATCCTACGCAGACTTCCTTGGAACTGTACGAACCATTTTGCCTTATTCTTGACGAATGACAGTCTATTTATGAGTTTTCTCGCATCTACCAATTGATGATCGTCAAGAACGATTTCGGCCTCACTTGGAGCTCTTTCCGGCCATGGTTGGTCTCCTTCGGGCCACAGAGTCGCCTCATCATGATATGGCTTTCCCATTATGTGAGCCATCGCGCCAAATCTGGAGATTCTGACGATATAGTAGACCACTCTATCTCCCGGTTTCATTTCTTGAACGGATTTCCTGTAGCGTGTCGGAAATCCCTGAGTCTTGAATCCCAGATGGTCTCTGTCAAACTTGAAATTGGTCAGAGAAGTGGAGACCATCCAATAGGTCGGCCTTTTCGCTTTGTCGGCGCGCATATGTTCTGCCCTCCTATTTCTCTTCATAGGGAGATATGAAGAAGCTCATTGGCTTTTTTCTTGGCCGAGGCGGGGTCGCCTGATCCGCCCGCAACTATTCCCATGGTTTCCGGATCTCGACAACTCCTTCTTCTCCGGTCTCATAGAACCGCGCACTTGACCATCTAAAATCATCTACCTTTCCGACGAGACCCGCCCGAACTGGATTCTCATGGAGGTATTCGATTCGCTTCAGCGCGGCTTTGAATCCGGGAATTGGCACATCATCGAAATGCAGTGACCAAAGAGTACTGTCGAGATAGTTCTTGGGTTTGAGGAATCTGGATGTGAACTTCTTGAATCCGGCGATGCAATCGGAGACCGCCGTGCCTTCCTCTGCTTGATAAAGAAGTGCGTGGAAGTGATCGGGCATCAAAACATAGCCGAGGCAGACAATTCCATTGCTGCCTCTGTGGAATTCAAAGGACTCGAGAATCTGTTGGCAAAATGCCCCGTCTGTGAACCACAGGCCGCGGACAGAAGTAGCTGTGGTGACAAAGTGGAGGCTGTTGGCGAAGCCGATCTGTGAGTGCCTTCTTCGCATGTCAATGGATTTTGTTGCGGGCGGGTCAGGCGACTCCGCCTCGGCCAGACTTCCGAGTGTCCCGTTCACTACTCTTCTTGTGTCAGGATCCCCTGCATCTTCTCAACAAATGCTTTGATTTCGTCTCGCACACGCCGGTAGTGAAACAGCATTTCCTCTTGCGTTCGTGCGCCAACCGCTAAGCTCGCTGGGTCGTCGAATTCCACATGAATTACTTTGGCTTTGCCGGGGAAAATCGGACAATGCTCATTGGCATGCGAACAGAGCGTCACTACATAGTCGAACGGGGTTCCGAGCAGGCTGCCCACATGTTTTGACTGGTGCTCGGAAATGTCCACACCCACTTCCGCCATTACTTCTACCGCGTTCGTATTCAGGCCGACAGGAGCGACACCGGCGGAATAGATTTCTATTCTGTCGCCATGAAAATGGCGCGCCCATCCTTCGGCCATTTGGCTTCGGACGGAGTTTCCCGTGCACAGAAAGAGGACTCTCAATTTTGACCTCGCTGCTTTCGTTCGTACAAAATACAAAAAAGCCCCCATAAAGGCAAGATCGCCTTCCCGGGGGCCTGCAGTCGCTTGGATATGTCTATGTTTCTTTTTCTATCTCATCCAGAACCTGTCGCGTTATTACGGCGAGCTCCCGAGCGGCAATCGGTTTCATAATATATTCCCGGATGCCATGCTGCTTGGCTTTCTCGGGCGATATGGTCTCACTGAATCCCGTGGCGAGGATGACAGGAATGTCCGGTCGAATTTGCATCATCTCTTCGGCAAGCTCCAGACCCGTGATGTTCGGCATCGTCTGATCCGTGATCACAAGGTCATACATATCCGATTTTGCGCGAAAGGCCTCCAGAGCCTCAACACTGCTGGTCCGCGCGGTTACATCGTACCCCAACCGCTCCAGCATTTGCTTGCCTAACCGAGCTAAGGAGGCCTCATCGTCCACAAAGAGGATTCGCTCTTTGCCGGTTGGAACGGCTTCCGGCTGAGGCTGGGCATCCTGCACCTTGCTCTCGAGTCGAGGTAGGTAGATGTGAAAAGTGGTTCCATCCCCCGGTTCGCTATAGACCGTGATTGCGCCGTTGTGACTCGTCACGATGCCATGAACCGTAGCCAAGCCCATGCCGGTTCCTTCACCGACGGCTTTGGTGGTAAAGAAAGGCTCGAAAATGCGCTCCATCGTAGCTCGATCCATGCCATGGCCGGTGTCGCTCACGGTCAGTCGCACATAGGGTCCTGCGCGCAAGTTTGGAACGAGCATGGCCTGGTCAGCATCCACATCCAGCGATGTCAGCTCGACTCCCAAGATGCCTCCCTTTTCGCGCATGGCATGGTGCGCATTGCCGCAGAGGTTCATCAACACCTGATGGATTTGTGTTGGATCAGCCAGCACGGCTCCGCAATCCGTGTCAATATTCTGCCGAATTTCGATGGTAGTGGGCAAGGATGCCCGCAGCAGTTTCAGCGCCTCCTTGATCACATGGTGAAGTTGAACCGGTTGCCGTTCTTGGTCAATTTGGCGGCTGAAAGCCAGAATCTGTCGCACCAAGTCCTTCGCACGCCTTCCCGCTTTGAGCACTTCTTCCATGTCCCCGCGCGCCGGAGTTCCCTCCATCAAATCTATCTTGGCCATCTCGGCATACCCGAGCATCGCCATCAAAATGTTATTGAAATCGTGAGCAATGCCACCAGCCAAGGTGCCAATAGCTTCCATTTTCTGCGCCTGGTGCAGTTGGGCTTCCAGTCTCTTCCTCTCGGTGATATCGCGCAGAATGCCTTGGGTGGCTATGCCACCCCGGTACGGGATTCGGCTGACGGATGTTTCAACCTCGACTTCCTTACCGTCCTTCGTGACCGCGGTGAATTCGTAGCGAGGCGGAGGAACTTCACCCCGCTGTGCCATTTGCATTCGCTCTGCGAGCAGAGGCTGACTCCGCGGTGCCACCATCTGCAGGAAATTGAAACTTGGCTCTCGGACCTCCTCGGGCGTGACTCCGAACATTTCCGAGAATCTTCGATTAATGATCTCGAATTTCCCTTCCACAAGCAGGTAAATGGCATCATTTGAATTTTGAATCAGCGACCGATATTTGGCCTCGGATTCGCGAAGGGCGTTCTCGGTTTCTTTGTGCTGCAGCGCATTGGCGATCGCATCGCCTGCCATGCGCAGAACCCTCAACGAGGCATCCACATCCTCTGTCCAGGCTTTCTCTTCTCGCACAAAATCGAATCCGACGAAGCCAAGGAGTGATTCCCGATAGACCATCGGAATGACAATCAGGGATTGAATGTCCTGAGCTTCCAGAATGGCCTTTTCGGAAGCCGCCTCCTCAGGAAGGTCGGCGACGCGAGGGATGTAGATGTCTTCGAATCCTTGGAGCTTTTTCATCCACCAGGGGACCGTCTCAACGGGGAGTCCCTGAAGGTTGTCTTTCTGCGGCTCGATCCCTTCGGCACACCATTCATGCGTATTATCCGCCATGGTGCCGTCCTCGGATATCAAGAAGACATAACTGCGGTCGCCCCCGTAGATTCTCCAATTTTCTGCAGAGCGCGATTGATTCCGCAATCAATCTCGTGGGAATTAAGATTAATGAAATCAGTCGAAATCGTTGAAATGAGGTTTTCCAGTTCGACCCGAAACCGCAGCTCCGCTTCCGCGCGCTTTCGTTCCGTCTCGTCACGGAAAATCCCCCAAGCTCCGGCGAAATCGCCTTTCTCATCAAGCCAAGGAGTGGCCAGAATAACGATATGACGCTTTTCGCCACTCGGGCGAATGATTTCGATCTCATAGTTGCTCTTTTCACCCTCGCGCCGTTTGTCCGTCTGGCCTCGAATGAGCTCCAGAGTCTGCGCGCTGACGAACTCTTCGAAGTTCCGCCCCACGAGAGTCCCGCGAGGCACTCCGAAAATCTCTTCGGCCGCCGGATTGCAGAAGATGAATTGTTCAGCCGGATCCGCTATGACGACTCCTTCTCTCTGCTGTTCAACCAGAGTCCGGTAACCTTCCTCGCTCTTGCGAAGCGCCTCCTCCGCTTGCCTTTGCTCTCGGTTAAGGATCGTCAGGGAAATCTGATCGGCAAGTTGACAAGCGAAAGCTATTTCATCCTCTTCCCAGTGATGTGCCACCTTGACATGCTCGAAACAAAGTACTCCCAAGTTTCTGCCGGATGCGCGTACGACCGCATCCAACATGGATGTAATGCCCAGGGGTTTCAAGTAACCATCAACATAGCCCGCCGTCCGGGGATCCGTCAATGGATCATCAGCATCAACATACTTTGCCTCTATCAAAGCTTCGAATTCATTCTGGTATTCATGCTTCTGCAGAACCGTGCCACTCGAGTGTTTGTTGACAGAAGCCTCATAAAGATCCACGCATCGCAGTTCCTCTTCTTTCTCATCAAATAGCCATACCCCTACACGCTCAACTCCCGTGGCTTGGGACGCCAGTTCGGCAACCATCTTAGCTGTGTTTACCACATCTCCAATGGCGACGGCCGCAGATACTGCAATATCACCAACGACTTTCTGTTGTTTCTGACTGCGATCTATGGCAGCCCGCACTGTTTCCTCAGCCTTCTTGCGTTCGGTGATGTTCTCAAATTCCGCAACGAAGTATTCTCTCCTGGGGCAATGCACGGAGATTGATAGCCAAATTTTCAAGGGCTCGAAGAAAATCGTGAATTCTGTCGGCTTCCCAGTCAGAGCAACTTGCCCATAAATCTCGAATAACTCCGGATGTGCGTCTTTTATCGTAGGTATGGCTTCCGTGACTCTTTTCCCTATAACATCTTTCCGTTTCAGCGTTGTTATTCTTTCGAACGCGTCATTGATTTCGAGATAGACGAAGTCTACTGGGTGATTGTTTTCATCCAACAGGATTTTGCAGTAGGCAAAACCACTGAGCATATTCTCAAACAAAGTGCGATAATCTCCTTCGCTCTCCTTGAGTGCCGCCTCCGCCTGCTTGCGTTGCGAAATATCTATGATAATGCCTCGCATTCCTACAGATTCGCCTTCGTGGATAGCCGGGCTGGAATAGATGATAACAGGGAAGGTTGTGCCATCTTTCCTCAGGGCGGTGTACTCATTTCCGTTGGAGCATTCGCCGTTCAGAATCCTCAAAGCGTTCTCACGAGCGCGATCCCGATCCTCGGGAATGAGCATCTGCAGGTTGTTTAGTCCCTTGTTCAAGTCCTCTTGAGTATAGCCGAAGAGTGCCAACGAATAGCGGTTCACAAATGTAAAGTTCCCTTCCAGATCCGTTTCATAAATGACTTGGGGTAACAGGTGGGCCAGCTCTCTGAATCGTCTTTCGCTCCCCCGCAAATCCGCTTCCATTCGCTCGCGATCAGTCACCTCTCTCCAGGCCACAGCGAATCCGTCACCAAGTTTCGCAGCGCGAATGTCAAGAACCCGTCGCTCGAGACGCCCCACCCATACATCCTCGTAAACCAAGGAATCCTCCGCCACGGGAATTCCGGTTTCTACAAGATGACAGTATCTCTCAAAAAGACCCGTGGGAATATGACTCGACCACCGTTTCAATAGACGACTCCCGATAAACTCGTCACGAGGGCCCTTGTTGAACCGGCAACCGGCTTCATTGATGTACTTATATTCAAAATCTATAATCTTCCCCGTTTCATCCCTCACGGAGGCAAAAATGGCAAATCCGTCCAACATGTTGTCCAGAGATGTGCGGAAGCGAGCCTCGCTTTCACGAAGAGCCTTCTCCGCCCGCTTGCGCATCAACGCTTCCACCATCGCGCTGGACAACGCTTCGATCGCTTCCTGATCCTTGAGATCATAGCCCCCTTTCTTGTTCCCCAAGCCAATCTGCCCAATGACTTTGCCTCCGTATTTCAACGGTACGGCGAGCAGACAGGTAATTTCAGGGTGACCTTCAGGGACTCCGACACTCTCGGGATGATTGGAAGGATCGTTGAAGATTCGTGATTTGCCATCTTTGAGCGGCAGGAATTGCATTCCGCGAATTTCCATCCCTTTGATGATCTTCGTCGCTTGCGATTCAGGAATCCTGCACTCATCCCATCCCGGATTACTGATTGCGAGTGTATCAAACTTCCCTTTCAGATTCACTTCACCGAAGAAGCCAAATTTGGCCCCCACCAGCTCCTGCGCCACCTCAAGACATGTCTTTGCCAAATCCTCCTCGCTCTCACATGTCAGCACCTTTCTAAGGATGGTGTTTATTGCAGCCACTATGTCTTGTTGCCATGCGGCTTCATCTTCCGCCCGTTTCCACTTGGTGATGTCCCAGAAAATGCCCAAGATACCACTCACACAGCCGTACTCGTCCCTGATGGGAGTTTTGACTGTGTGCACAAACACTTCTTTGCCGCCTTGAATATATTTTTCTTCTATTTCTTCCGCTTCGCCTGATTCCATGATCCTTTGGTCATCGGCTCTATATTTTTCAGCCAGCTCCATTGGATGAAAATCATAGTCCGTGTTTCCCGCAATGTCCCCTGGCTTGATCCCCAAATCCTGTGCATAGTTCTCGTTGCAGGAGATATAGACGGAATTTCTATCTTTAAGGAATATCTTCTGCGGCAAATTTTCAACCAGCACTCTGTACTTATTCTCGCTCGCGCGCAACGCCTCCTCTGCCTGCTTCCACTCCGTGACATCGCGCACAGCAACCACTCTCACCATTTTCCCCTTGTAAGGAATCCGGCGGGCGCAAATTTCTATAGGGAATCTCGAGCCGTCTTTGCGAAGAGCTACCGCTTCATAAGGCTCTTCGCATTCTGTGCGAATCCTTTCGGCCACGAGTTGACGCGACTCCGGAGCAATGAAATCCAGTCCTCGTTCGCCGATGAATTCCGAACGCGCGAATCCAAACATGGCAACGCAGGTCGAATTCACATCGAGCACATGAGTCCCATCGTGAACAACAATTCCTTCCATGGTGGCGTCGGCTAAGCACCGGTAGCGTTCTTCACTTTCCATGAGAGCGCCCCCGCTCCGTTGGTGTTCCAAGACATCGGCGACGAAATTGGCCAACATCCGCAACAATTCAATCGTTCCGTCCGAGCGTATTCTTCCTTGTTTCACAGAATGGACTCCAAGGAGTCCGATGAGAGACTCGTGTCGGACTATGGGAAGAGCAAGAAGCGATTGAATGCCTTGGGTCTGCAGCAGCTCTCTTTCCACGCTCGCTTCGAGGGGCAGCTCGGCCACCCAAGGAACATCAATGCTATCGAATTGGCTCAGTCTTTCTGTCCACCATAGGTGATTCTGAGAGAAAAGTTGTTGAAGTCCTTCAACTTGCGATTCAATCCCCTGAGCACACTACTTATGCACACATCCCGCTTTGGCGCTGTTTCGGGAGAAGAGCAAAGCATAGGCACTGTCCGCTCCCGCGAATTCGCCGACTTTCTGCACCGCGCGCGCGATTCCTTTGTCCGCGTTTTGAGGTGAAAGAACAGCGAAGTCCG
Organism: Candidatus Puniceispirillum sp.; assembly: GCA_020724065.1. GTDB lineage: Bacteria > Electryoneota > RPQS01 > RPQS01 > DYHQ01 > DYHQ01. The sequence goes on from DYHQ01000085.1 coordinate 9,416, forward strand.
TGGATATCGCCGCCATCGCTTCCTGAAGTCTCATCCGTATCTGCAGAGCCTCTTCCGTCCTCTTGCACTCCGTCACATCCCTTACGATGATGACATACTCCGTAAGCTCATCCGTCGTTCCTGCTCTTGGAGTGACGGTGATTTGGACCTCGATACGCGAACCGTCCCTCTTCCGAATCGTAGAGGAGCCTGTCCATGACTTCTGCTGTCGCAGCACTTCGAGAATGTGCTGAAACAACTCTTCGCTATACTGTTCAGCGAGAAGGAATCGTCCGTCCTTTCCTACAATCTCTTGTGTAGTCAATCCCGTAAGCCGTTCAAAGGCCGGATTCACATAGCAGACAGTCCCATCGGTCCGAGCGACGGCTACCCCATCACCCAGAGACTCAAGGGCTGCTGCCAGACGCTCTCGATTCTCCTCCATCCATACACTCCTTCTGTCCAGGGACTCCGGTCTGTCCGGTCTCTTACGCGGCGTCGCCGCATGAGTCCGAAGTTACGCTCTTGTTTTCCGGATTGTCTTTGGCAATTATCCCCCTTATGACGAGGCTATTGACACGACAAGCTGCGCGCTACGGGAATTTCCGAATTCTTTCTTATTGGCCGGAACCTCGGATGATGGCCTTGAGCCCCTCGTACCGCCGCTTCAAGAGCTCGACGCCCGTCATGTAATGGAGTTGCGTCTCGGCCATCTCCGCCATTTCGCGGTCCATATCAACGCCATTGAT
>DYHQ01000086.1 GCA_020724065.1 Candidatus Puniceispirillum sp.
CCTTTGGAAAGTGCAGCACAAGCTCTGCTCACGCGTCTGGAGGTTGAACTTGACTTAAGAAAAGATCAGAAGTCCCACTTACGAGATCTTAGAGCAGCGTGGCCTTCTGTGGCTCGAAAAATGCGGAGCACTTTCAGGCCACTGCAAATGGAAATGAGCGATGCCTTGAGTGATGCCTTGCCTCGAGAGTGTTGTGTGATTCTTGCGAGTCCTCCCGGTACGGGAAAAACCCTTGCCGTTCTGTGGGCGAGCTTGAACTATGCGATGGCTCGAGGCGTTTCTCTCGCCTATTTCACGGCCAAAAGTACAGGCGCGCAAGAAGTTCTATCAACGCTAAGGGAGATGGAAGGGGCGGGCTTGCCATTGCGGGTGGTATGGCTTCTCGGGCGAGCGCGACTCTGCGAGGAGTGCGGGGATTGGCCCGATTGCTCCGCGATTCCTACCACACACGAGGCCCTTGTCAAAGGACGGGTTTCCGCGTTTCTCGTTCATGAAAAGCATTGGATGCCCGAGACTCTTGAATCGCTGTGTAAGGGCAAAGGTTACTGTCTATATGAACTGAACCGAGAAGCGGCTCGCTTGGCGGATGTTATCATTGCGGATGAATACTTCTTCTTCGAAGGATTGCCGCCGGTACCCAAGAAACCCCTTGTCCTCACAGATGAAGTTCATCAGATTCCCGAAAGACTGCGGCAGCATATCGAAACGCATCTTTCGACAGAGGAGATTCGAAGCATAAAGAATTCACGAGGCGACGCGGCGCGAGCAGCCAAGCAAATGTTGCGGCTCCTTGATCCGTCTGAGCTTGAGACACCAGAGGGCGCCACCGCTAATCGAGAAGAATGGACTCGGTTGGCCAAGACCTTGCGGGTTCATGGCGAATCACAGCACTGGAAAAGGGAGCCGAGCGCTTTGAGCAAAATGGAGCACATCGCCCGATGGATCTCGCGCACGCCAAAGGCAGTTTCTCTTCAATCGGTATTCCACTCCGGCCATTTTGCAGGATTCTATTTGTTGCTGAATGACCATCGTACAGTTGTTCCGGAGCTCCTGCGGCATTTCGAAAGAGTCGTCGGTTTCAGCGGAACTCTGCCTGAGGAAGACCATTATCTTCGACGCCTTATTGGATTTCCGGCGTCCACAGCGATTGTGCGTGCGGGCATGTTCGAGAAGGGAAGAGTCAAGATCTTGATCATCCCAGAGGGCTGCTCGAAATATCCTCCTCTTTTGGCCGATTTCAGAAAAACGGTTCGACTGTTGACACAAGTGCTTGCGCTGCGCCCAGGCGTCTATTTGATTTTTGGTCAAAACGAGGCTTTTATTCGTGAGCTATCTAATATGCTTGCCTCGCGTGGCCATTTGTGTGTAGAGATGGCAAAAGGCATGAAGGAGGAGACACTTCGACACATTTTCGGGAAGGCTGGTACCAAAGGGTTTGCTCTTGCTCCATTGGGGGGGCAATTTGCTGAAGCGGTCAATCTCCCGACAGACCTTCTGACAGGCGTCATTGTCTTGGGGCCGGGCATTGCGCCACCGACGGTTTCCAGTGAATTTCGCCGACGGCTGCTGGACAGTGATGAGGAAGAAGGCTTCGAGGAAATCTATGTCAAGCCGGCGATGGCTCGTGTTGTGCAAGCCGTAGGACGCTTAAGCCGCGGCCCCAAGGCGAGCGGGGTCGCACTACTCATAGACGAACGGTTCGAAAAGGATGTCTATCTGAGACACATTCCGTCACATTGGTATTCAAAGTCGCCTCGTGAGTTGATTTGTGCGGATTGGAAGCGAGAGATCCGCAATGCCTAAGACCTCAACGATGATTCTTTTCTCAGCCATCTTTCTCGTTTTCCTCATCTATTTCTTCACATCGGCGCCTGGTCTTGGCCTTATTGATTCCGGAGAATTGACAACGGCGGCCTACACCCTCGGCATCGCGCATCCGACCGGCTATCCGCTTTACACCCTAACAGGTCATCTTTTTTCATACTTTCCTTTCGGCGATGTCGCTCGAAGGATGATCGTCTTCTCCGTTCTATGTGTGGCAGCGGCTTGCGGATTTCTGCTTTGGACGGGAGCACAGTTGGCGCACAGGTGTTTTGGTCTCTCTCCACTGCAATCATTGCTTTGCGCTTGTGCGGGGATACTCACCTTCGCGTTTTCAGCGACAACCTGGCACACGGCTGCTTATGCTGAAGTATATCCCTTGACTCTCTTTCTTGTATCCGTTCTCTATTTCATTGGCTTCAGCCTTCTGAGCCACGGCGAGCGCGAGATGCGACTATGGTTGGCTTATGGGTTCGTTTTTGGGCTGGCCTTGGGAAATCATCTGACAGTTCTCTGGACATTCCCCTTAGGTGTTCTTGCTTTCTATTACGGGCTTCATGAGCATAACGGCTTCTCACGCGGTTTTGTTTGGATAGCGCTGGCTGGAATTCTGGGCGCCTCCATTGTCCTGTTTCTGCCGATACGGTCTCATCTCAATCCCTCCTTGGATTGGGGTAATCCCGAAACGCCTGCTCTCTTGTGGCGACATTTGTCGGGCTGGCAATATCAGGTCTGGATGTTTCAAAAAGGAATCGTGGAAAGACTCGGGCGGTATTTTGGGGCTTTACCTGCTGAGTTTGGGTGGGGAGGACTGGGGCTCATACTGCTTGGTGTTTTTGGATTGGCGAGACAGGGCATGCGAGTGCTCATCGCATTCCTCTTGGTCTGGCTCGTAGGAATTCTCTACAATGTCAATTATGATATTCCCGACATTGCTCCATATTTCATGCCGGCTCATGCTGCACTCGCGATAGTCGCAGTTGGTGGAGCGGCGACTCTGTGGAAAATGATTGGCTTGCGGGCACGGGTGGCCCAAATCCTTATCGTATTCTGTCTGGCTTTTCCCGCAATATCGAATGCCGTTGGCCACTTGAGTCAAGCCAACAGAGCTGGTGATCGCTTTGCAGAGACCTTTGCCCGTGAGGTATTGCGCACATTACCATCCAACGCGTTGGTGCTGCAATCTCTTTGGGATCTCCAAAGCCCCGCCATCTACTTGCAGGAAGTTGAGGGATACCGCAGGGATGTCATTCTAATTGACATCAATCTTATGCAGCGTCGCTGGTATGTTGAGCAGCTTTGGCGATATCGCCCTGAAGTCGTCGCCAACTGTGAGCGCGAGCGCGACTCATTTCTCAAGGAGCTCGAACTTTTTGAAGCCGGCCAACCGTACGAAGCGGGCAGGATAGAACAAGCCTTTGTTGCATTCCATGATTCCCTCATCTCAAAGAACCTGACTCGTCGTCCGGTCTATCTCCGTTTCACTGCTGAATCGGGCCATCCGCGAATCGGCGCTGGTTTTCCGGCGTTTCCCGGAGCATTCTTCTACGAACTTGGCGCGAACCATGAGCAAGGGGAACTTCTCGACATCAGAAAAATCGTCGGGCACCGTGTGAAGTTTGATGACCGCGAAAGGTTTCTGCTGGCGAAGACACTTGAAATCCTGCGCCATAGACGACCTTCGTCCGGCACGATGGAAGCGATGTCGCAGCAGATGGCGCTGCTGGACTCCATACTTCGCACACGACCCGGCCCTCATAAAGGCCGATGACAGACGAACTTGACAATCAATCCAACTCTGCCTATATTGTTTCAAACCAGAAGGACTCTATGGATACTCAGAGAGATCGCCAAGTCTATCTCATTGGAATCGGCGGAATCGGCATGGTGAATGTCGCGGCGCTGCTCTCTGAAGCTGGTTGGCAGGTCGCCGGGTCGGATAGTGCCATCTACTCCCCTGCGTCTGAGCTTCTCGAGAAATTGCCTGTCTTTTTCAGAACACCCTACCGTGCTGGCAATGTGCCTGATAGGGGAGCCTGCATTGTCGGAAATGCGCTATCCCGGGGTCATGTCGAGGTCGAAGCCGCCTTGACAAGAGGCCTTGACCTCTTCTCGTTCCCCGAGTTTCTCCGTCTGTTTCTGCTGCCACAGAAAAAGCGCATCGTTGTCACAGGAACTCACGGAAAGACCACCACGGCCGCTTGCATAGCCTATATCCTTGAAAGACTTGGTGAAAGTCCGAGCTTTCTTATCGGAGGCGAGCCCAAGGATTTTCCTTTTGGCGGGCATTGCGGACGAGGAGCCCTGGCTGTCCTTGAAGGGGATGAATACGATTCGGCGTTTTTCGACAAGCGCTCGAAATTCCTCCACTACTTTCCGCATGTTCTAACGATGGGTCCGATTGAATTTGACCACGCCGACATTTTCGCGTCATTGGACGACATCAAGAAGTCATTTCACTTGCTGCTAAGATTGCTGCCGCAGGACGGCACAGTCGTGGCGAATGGAGATCATCCCGTCACACGAAAAGTCGCCGCAGTATCGCCCTGTCGAGTGGTTTGGGTCGGAGCCGATGAAAGCAATGATTGGCGTCTGCTGCCTGCGAGCGATCGGCTATGTTGGCGGAGGAAGGGCGGGGGAGAGGGCGAGGTTCCTTGGGCTCTCTTGGGACACCATAACCGTCTCAACGGATTGATGTCTCTGGCAACTGTCGTCGAGTATGGATTTGATGAAGCCTCGGCAGTTACAGCGCTCCAAGGTTTTGCCGGAGTGCGACGGCGCTTGGAGTCGCTCCTTGAAACGAAGAACCTTGCTGTGATAGATGATTTTGCTCATCATCCGACGGCCATCTCGGCGGCAATTCAAGCGGTTCGTGAGAAATATCCTAATTGGAGCCTAATTGCCCTGTTCGAGCCTCGCTCAAACACGACGGTCAGAAACTACTTCCAGAAGGAGCTTGCTCTGGCTTTGGCCCAAGCGGAAAAGGCAGTCATCGGTTCGATCTATCGCGAGGAACAAATCCCAGCCACTCAACGCCTGGATCTTGACCTGCTTGCAAGGGACTTATCTGGTCGAGGCTGTGTTTTTGCCCACATGGCAAATGAAGCGATTCCGGATTGGTTGCTGTCACAATCGCTTACTGAACCCACCGTCGTTTTGTTCATGTCCAATGGAATGTTTTCAGGCGTTCAGGCCCGATTTGTGGAAGGATTGAGGCGTTCTTCTTATGCAATGTTAGAAGGGATGTCCTCCATTACCTAAGGAGTCCTACCTAAGCCCTCTTTGGAAATTGGGAGCGGACGGGGACCTGGTGGCCCCCGCGGTCTTCAAAATCGTCTGCGGCCGGATGACCTCCGACTGGCTGGGTTCGATTCCCAGACGCTCCCGCTAATCCCTCTCCACTTTTTCTACCCAAGAGTGAATGTGAAAAGCCTATCTGGAATCCTCATCGGGATTCTTCTTCTGATTCTTGCCGACTTACCCGCGCGCGGAGTCATCGCGGCTTTTGGGTCTTTCCTTGATACGGCTCCATGGTGGGTGAAGCCCGTGGTGAGGCAGGGAGTGGAGCTGCTGATTGTACTGCTGACCATTGCAGCGGTATGGAAAGGGGAATTCTGGCGTTTCGGTTTTCGGTTCTCCGGTTGGCTAAATATATGGAAATCATTTACATTCAGCCTTCCACGGAAGAAATTGTATTTCGTGGGCTTATACAAACCTATCTTTCTTCTCGTATCACTTCTTCCTTTTCTCTTCTCCGCTTCCGAATTTCTCACGCCGCTATGGTTTCCGCTCTTCTCTTCAGCTTGGCGCGTCTTCTCCTCCTAACAAAGGGCGCTGGCGCAGCACAAGTGACGATGATCGAGATTTCGACCTTCATCCTTGGACTGGCCGCCGGCTACTTCCGCGAAACCACCGGAAGCCTCGTTCCCGCGGTCATCATCCACATGTTTTTCAACATCTGGGGAACTGGCTTGCAGCTCCTTGTCACGGTAGCGCCTTAGGCAACCTTGAACTTGCCCCTGAAGCCAAACTACGGATATGTTCAAACAATGACGCATCTTGTCAAGGACGGGGCTGGCTTGCCTTGTCTTCAGAGGGTAGGGGGGTGGTAGGTTTGAACATGGGGCAAGAATCAGAGGTCGAGTTTTCAATGAATGTTTAGTTTACATAATATTTCTTATGTGATAGTTCAGCCAGCGCCAGAAGCATCAGGATACGACGATATTCACAAGTTTGTCTGGAACAACGATGATCTTGCGAATTGCCCGTCCCTCTACCAGTGTCCGTATTTTGACGCATGCCAGAGCCCCTTTCTCAAGCTCACCGCCTGGCAAGCCAACCGGTGCCTCAAACTTGTCGCGCAGCTTCCCATTCACCTGAACCACGACAGTAACCATCTCAGCCACGGCCTTTGCTGCGTCGAACTGCGGCCATGGTTGGTCAAAAATGCTGTCAGCGTGTCCTAATCGCTCCCACAGCTCCTCGCACAGGTGAGGCGCGTAAGGCGCCAGGATTCCCGTCAGGATTTCCGCAACATGGCCCATGAGAGGCGACCGAGACATGTCCTTCAGCTCTGGGCCGACATGCAAATAGACCGCATTCGTAAGTTCCATCATGCGACTGAGCGCCGTATTGAAATGAAAAGCAGCCGTGTCGTTTGTGACCGCCCTTATTGTTGAATGGAGCGTTCTTTCGAGCTCGCGTGAAACCTCTTGATTATCTGAGGATTCGGCGGCTGTGATTGCATTCACGAGGCGCCAGACCCTGCTTAGAAAGCGCTCGATTCCTGCGATTCCTTCATCGGACCAGTCGCCTCCTTGTTCATAATCACCGCTGAACATCAGATAGCATCGAAACACATCGGAGCCATATTTCTCAAGAAAGGGCTCAGGATTGACGACATTGCCCTTCGTTTTGGACATCCGCCCGCCGTAGCTGAGGATAATGCCCTGATGCTTGAGCCGCGCGAAGGGTTCATCGGGTTCAACATAGCCTGCATCGTGGGCGACCTTCATGAAAAAGCGCGCGTATAAGAGATGCCCGACAGCATGTTCCGGGCCGCCAACATACTGGTCAATCGGCAGCATGTACTTCAAGTGGTTTATATCGAACGGAGCGTCATCCAGCCGTGCGTCGGGGTATCTCATGAAGTACCAAGAGGAACATACAAAGGTATCCATCGTGTCCGGATCCCTTTCTGCACGCCCACCACATTCCGGACAATTCACATTGACAAAGCTCTCGACGGACGCGAGTGGAGACTTGCCCTTCGGCGCAAACTCGGCTGCTTCTGGTAATCGGACAGGCAACTCAGCCAAAGGGACGGCCACAGTACCACACTTCGGGCAATGGATGATCGGAATCGGCGCCCCCCAGTACCTTTGCCGGGAAATAGTCCAGTCGCGCAGGTGATAAGTCGTGGTAGGTCCTCCCCGCCCTATTTCGGCGAGCCTCCTCCCCACCGCCACCATTCCATCCTGTGAAGCGATTCCACTGAATTCTCCGGAATGCGCCATTATGCCATATTCATTATAGGCTTCCTCCATTTCCTCATCGTCTATGGGGATATCAGGTGGATTGATAACCTTCGCAATTGGCAACTTGTGCTCCCGGGCAAATGCAAAGTCCCGTGTGTCATGAGCAGGGACCGCCATCACGGCGCCCGTTCCGTAGGAGCCGATGACATAATCAGCAATCCAGATGGGCAGTCGCTCTTTGTTCAGAGGATGGATCGCATAGGACCCGATGAAGATTCCGGTTTTCGGGCGGTCAGCGTCCGCTCGGTCAACTTCAGAGAGCTGCAATGAAGATTCGACATACTCCCGTACTTTGGCCTCATAGCCGGGCGCAGTTAGACTGGCGACAAATGGAGATTCCGGCGCGATAACCAAATATGTGACACCGAAAAGTGTATCCGCCCGCGTGGTGAACACTTTGATTACCTCGCTGCTGCCTTCAACGGGAAAATGGATTTCGGTTCCTTCTGAGCGGCCAATCCAATGGCGCTGCATTATGGCGGTTTTCGCAGGCCACTCGATGCGCTCCAAGCCTTCCAGAAGCCGGTCGGCATAGGCCGCAATTCGGAAATACCACTGGCGCATATTCCGTCGCCCGACAGCCGAGCCGCACCGCTCACAGTTGTTCTCAGTGGTGACTTGTTCATTGGCGAGTACCGTTTGGCACGAAGGACACCAATTGACCAGCCCTTCCTTCTGGTAGGCGAGTCCTCGTTTGAACAGGAGAAGGAACATCCACTGAGTCCATTTGTAGTAATCCGGGCTTGAGGTGTCCACTTCATAGTCCCAGTCGTACATGGCACCAATGGTCCTAAGTTGCCCGCGCATGAAGTCAATATTGCGGCGTGTGCTCTCAGCAGGATGAATGCCGTGGCGCACAGCGAAATTCTCGGCTGGCAAACCAAAGGCATCAAAGCCAATCGGTTCAAAGACTTGGTAGCCTCGCGTTCGTTGAAAACGCGCCCAGGTGTCGGTTGGGCCGTAGTTGTACCAGTGGCCAATGTGGAGTTTGTCTCCCGAAGGATAGGCGAACATCACAAGGCAATAGAGCTTCTTGCGATTGGAGTTCCAGTCCCAGCGATAGGCGCCTTCCTTGGCCCATCGCTCTTGCCATTTCGCTTCGACCTGGGCAAATGGATAATGCTGTTCAATCGTGTGTTTCATTCTATCTGGAGGAATTTCTGGTGACGAATGGCCTCAGATGGTGCCACAAGTAGATGGCAACTCCCAACAGAATCAGCCCTCCAATGATGAAGTCGAATTTGTGCCAGTAATGTCTCAAGCGAGTCCAATTCTCCCCCATGACCTGACCGATCCAAGCCAGAGCCAAACACCAGGGGAAAGAACCCACGAAGGTATACAGAACGAATCTCCCGAAGTGCATTCGAGCAACACCTGCGGGAAAGGAGATGAATGTGCGAATGACCGGCAGGAGACGACTCACAAAGACAATGACTTCACCGTAGCGTTGGAAAAGACTGTCTGCTCGATCTAAATCGTGCGGTGAGATCAGCACATATTTGCCGTAGCGCACAATCAAGGGTCTTCCTCCCCATTGCCCCGCATAGTAAGCTACGATCGAGCCCCAAACGCAGCCGAGAGCACCTGCAATCCCGACAAGCCAAATGTTGAACACTCCGGTAGAAACCAGATAACCGGAAAAAGGCATGATGACTTCCGACGGCAGCGGAATGCATGCGCTTTCAATCCCCATCAGAAAGACGATTCCAAAGTAGCCCAGAGAGGAAATTGCCGAGATGATCCAGGCGGCTATGACTTCGATGATTTTCGTTATCACAGTCGTTTCGTGAATGTCAGAATATGTTTCCGGCCGTCAAGGATGTCCCGGACGGCCGAATCAGAATAACCGGAGACTCGAATGATCTACAACAGCTCTTTGAACTGCTCGATATCGATGCGAGCTTGCTTCAGAACATGGACAAGTGTGGATTGTTTGACTGGGCGATGCGCTGGGACAGTCAGTTTTAGAACCTCGTCTCCTACCCGCTTCTGCAAACGGATATGACTGCCTCGCTGGCGGACGACCGTCCACCCATTTCTCTGCAAAGTGCGAATGATTTTCGTATAGGGCACACTCGGCACATTGCTCACAAGACGAGCTCCTGTACCACCACTCCTTCTTCGCTCGTCCAATCGTCTTCTACGGGTTCAAGATAGAGTTCAATTGCTTCTCGGATGTTCGCCAGTGCTTCCTCAAGGGTATTCCCCTCACTAATACAACCAGGAAGGGAGGGGACATACACCGTATATCCGCCTTCGTCACTGGGTTCTAATATCACTTTGAGCTTCATTCATCCTTTCCTTCTGAATCAACGGAATAGGCTGACTGTAAATCTACGAACCGGGCGGTGTTTGACTGGACAAAGCACAGCGGAAAATGGGACTTCTATAAATACACTTTTTTTGTAGACTCTTCCCGCCCCATCTTGAGCCCAAATGTATTCAATACTGTCCTTATCCTTCACCAACGCGCACTCTTCAATAATCCAGTCATCTTCCACAGGCTCAAGGGAAGGCTCTAACGCCAGACGAATATTATTTCAACAGCAATATCTTCCGTGTCTGCACAAACCCTGGCACTTCCATCCGGCAGAAGTAAATTCCTGAAGGCAGACTGCCCGCGTCCCAAGTAACCGTATGGGTCCCCGCAAGCTGTCGTCCATCCACGAGCCTTGCCACCTCTTGCCCCAGCAAATTGCAAATGGTCAATCGAACTTGGCTAACTGCTGGCACATCATATCGAATCCGCGTCGTTGAGTTGAATGGATTGGGATAATTCTGT
>DYHQ01000087.1 GCA_020724065.1 Candidatus Puniceispirillum sp.
TGACTTGGGAGAGAGTGGATTCCCGCTTTCGCGGGAATGACAACAACAGTGGTGGAATGACACCATCCATGATTGTAAGGGCAAGAACAGTGGTGGGAATGTCAGGTTCTCGTCTCATCGGCAAGAAGATGCCGCTTGCTCTCTTTTTCCTTCGGTCCAAAAAACAAATGATACCTCCAGAATACGAAAAACCGCTCCCCCCTTGCAAGTGTTGTTTCAAGATAGGCTCCATGTGTCCGTGGGCAGGGAGATTTTGGAGGCTTCACTCGAACAAGGAGGAGCGAAAGCTGAAGGCTTGCATTGAAAGAGGAACTGTGCTAAATTAGATTGCGGACTGCGGGGCGAATGTTATGATTCCGGGCGGCTCTGGAGAGCTACCTCGGCGAGATGAAGTTCCGGCCAGGTTGAGAATCTGGCTCGGCGGAAAGAAGGGACGCGGATTGGTGCTTCCTGAACTCACAAGACGGGATTTTTTGGCGGTTGCCGGTCGCTTAGGGCTGGTGGGCGGAGGGCTTGCCTTGGCGGCATCGTCTCCTGCGTGGCTTCGCTTTCTTATCCAGAGCGCGCCGGAGAAAGTTCTTGCGGCCAGTGCAAGTTCGCTGGCGCAGATGGCGCCTGAGGCGCGCTATTGGTTTTCGCTGGCCAGAGCAGCGGGGCGATGCGCTCTTTGTCATGGAGAGGGCGCCACTTTGGAGCAAGGCTTCGAGCATCCCGAAGGCTTGGTCAAATGTGTGCTCTGCGCCAATGAATGCGCCATTGAGGTTGGGAAGCGGGGCCAGTGCCGGGTTCGGGAGAATGTGAGTGGAACGCTGCGCTCTCTCGTCTATGGCCGTCCAGCGTCCGTTCATGTGGACCCCATTGAGAAAAAGCCTCTCTATCACTTCCTGCCGGGAGCGAGCGCCTATTCGCTCGCGACAGCCGGTTGTCCGCTGCGCTGCAAGTTCTGCCAAAATTGGGAAATCTCGCAGGCAAATCCGGAGGACTTCGATGTTTCCGGAGTGTCCACTGAGCAAATCGTTCTCGCGGCTCAAAGTCGGCAAGCTCCTGTCATTGCTTTCACCTACAATGAACCGACCGTTTTCTTTGAATACATGGTGGATATCGCGCGTGAGGGCAGGCCGCAGGGACTTCGACATGTGCTCATCAGTTGCGGATTCATGAATCCCGAACCCTTGGATGAGCTTTGCCAAACACTCGATGCCATCAAGGTGGATTTGAAAGGCTTCAGTGAAGAGTTCTATCATGAGGTTTGCGGTGCGGAGCTTCAGCCCGTGCTGCGAACCATCAAGGCCGTCGCGAGGAGCAGCACTCACCTTGAAATCGTCAACCTTGTCGTGCCGACCTTGAATGATTCCGAGACAGATCTCACAGCGCTTTGCAACTGGGTCGGCGGTGAAGTGGGACCGGATGTGCCGGTTCATTTCACGCGATTCCATCCGGATTATCGTCTTCTCAACTTGCCGCCGACGCCTGTTTCGACTCTGGAGCGAGCGCGAGAGATTGCGCTCTCGTACGGGTTGCATTATCCCTATGTGGGCAATGTCCCCGGCCACCCCGGAAATCACACCTATTGTCCCACTTGCGGCAAACTGATTATCGAACGCATGGGTTTTTCGGTTACAGCCGTTCATTTGCAAGATGGCAGTTGTGAATTTTGTCAGACTCGAATCCCTGGAGTCTGGTTTTGATGAACTCTGATCTCAATATGACCCCCCTTTTGTTCCCCCCATGGAATGGGGGGAAATCGCATTTCAAGCGCCGTTGTAGCTCTCCAGAGCTGCAATGGCACCATCGCGGGTCTGGAGACCCACGACGGCGATCAATGCGGAGATGAATGAGTATTCCCCATGAAACCAAATATCAGAGACAAGCTGCTTTATGCAGCGATAATCCTTGTTCTAATCGGGCTTGCAGTCATGGTTTCCACACGAAACAAAGCGGCGAACTCCGCCGATTCACCCAAGGCGAATCCATCGCCAGCCGAAATCCGGAATGCAGTCGTAGCGGGGCAATTTTACCCCGACGATCCCGGCGAGCTTGGCCGTGCGATTCGCTACTTTCTCGATGATGCGGTTGTTCGCTCCATCGAGAGCCCTGTCGCTCTGGTCGTTCCCCATGCGGGTTATGTCTTTTCGGGGCAAATCGCCGCCGACGCTTTCAAACAGGTCGAAGGCAACCCGATTAGCACGGCCATCATTTTGGGCACGAATCACACGACGGCCGGTTTCCTGGGCGCTTCGATATGGCCTCGCGGGGCATTTCGCACGCCGTTGGGCGACGCTCTTATTGATGAGGAGTTAGCGGAAAAACTTATGGCCACTGATGACCGCATCACCTTCCGCCGCGAATTGCACGCGCGCGAACACTCGGTCGAGGTGGAGATTCCTTTCATCCAGATGGTTCTGCCAAACGCGAAAATTGTTCCTTTGGTCGTGGGCTCAGCTGATTTCGACATCTGCCGCGATTTGGGGCACTCGATTGCGAGCGTGATCAAGGGTAAGCCCGTACTCATCGTGGCAAGCTCTGATTTATCTCATTATCCTTCTCACGACGGTGCTGTCTTGAGCGATGGTCATGTTCTTCGCGCCGTTGCTACCTTGGAGCCGCAGAAAGTCACTCAGGCCATTTCCGAGGAGATGAGTCGTGGCACGCCCGGACTTTCGACTTGCGCCTGCGGAGAAGGCCCGATTCTGACTGCGATGTTCGCCGCGAAAGAACTGGACGCGACGCATGCGGTTGTCGTCAGTTATGCCAACTCGGGTGATACTCCTTTGGGCGAGATGGATCGCGTGGTGGGCTACGGAGCCGTGGTGTTGGCGCGAGGGCCGGGCGAAAGCGATGTATCCCCACTCATGGCCAAAGAACCTGAGAGCTCTCAGTCACCTTTGACAACGGAACAGAAGCACTACTTGCTCGATTTGGCTCGCCGGACGATAGACCGATATTTGACGACCGGAACAGCGCCGCTGGCCCGACCGACGGATGCCGTGCTTTACGCCAAGCGCGGAGCGTTTGTTACGCTCAAAGACCGCGGGCGTCTGCGTGGCTGCATCGGTCACATGACCGAGGACCGACCTTTCTGCCAAGTCATCAGCGCTATGGCTCTGCAGGCGGCTTTCAATGACCGGCGTTTTCAGCCCGTAACCGAAGATGAATGGAAAAACCTCTCGATTGAAATCTCCGCACTGACTCCCTATCAGAAGATTGACAGTCCCGATAAAATCGTCATTGGTCGCGACGGCGTTCTGCTGCGCAAGCAAGGGTATTCGGCGGTCTATCTTCCTCAGGTCGCGCAGGAACAAGGCTGGAATAGAGATGAGATGCTGATGCACTTGTGCGAAAAGGCGGGACTCGCCGGCGACTGCTGGAAACGCGACGCGGAGCTCTTCATTTTTCAGGCGGAAGTTTTTGGTGAAGGGGAATGAGTCGGTTGCGAGCAGCCGATACCGCGTTTTGCCGGGCGGATGACACATCCACCACGGCGAAGGAGTGAATCTTGGCGCGACGGGTGAGGGCGCCCCTTCGCGACGAAGGAGGTTTTCGGAGGAGTCCCTGCCAGGTTGAGAACCTGGCTCGGCGGAATAAAAGGAAAAACAAGAGGCTCATGCAATAGTATGCGCGTTGTCCTCATTTTCATTGGATTCGCTTCGATTCTCGGCCAGGTTGTGCTGTTGCGCGAACTGGCCGTTGCCTTTTTTGGAAGCGAGCTCATTTATCTTCTGGCGATTGCGCTGTGGCTGATATGGGCGGGTTTGGGGGCGCTCATTGGCCGGTGTACTTTTGGCATGAGCGGGCGCACACATGGGTGCGCCCCTACGACGCATCTTCTGGCAAGTATCGGTGTCCTTGGCTTGGTGCTGCCTCTTGAGGTCGTTTTTGTGCGGGGGATTCGCATCATTTTCGGGGCGACGCCCGGCGCATTCATGCCGTTTGAACAGCAAGTCGCCGCAATAGCATTGGCCCTTGCGCCTGCGGGACTCTTGCTCGGATTTCTTTTTGTGCAAGCCGCACGACAATATGTCACCCGAGGTGGCAGCTTCGCGCGTGCGTATGGTTTGGAATCATTGGGTGGCGTTTTTGGCGGGTTGGCGTCCACTTTCGTCTTGGCAGGACATGTGCCTGCATTTGCGACCGCGATTCTTTGCAGCTCTATCACTTTCGTGGTTGGTCTTCTTCTTTCATTGCGCTCACCAATTGCGCGCCTTCTCTTTGGTTTGGGGACGCTTGCATCTTTAGGAATGCTCATCGTCGCAGCAGGTCGCCTGGATCATGCCACGCTCCGTTGGCAGTTTCCGGGACTTTTGGACAGTCGGGATTCGCCATACGGGCGTTTGACATTGACTGAGCATGGCGGCCAGATTGCCCTGTTAGAGAATGGCGCGCTTTCGTTAGAGACTCAGGCGACGGCGCCGGAGGAGCTGGCGCATCTCGCGCTGCTGCAGCATGAAGCACCGAAACGCATTTTGCTTTTGGGCGGTGGCGCGACGGGAATTCTGCGGGAGATAATGAAGCATCAGCCGGAGCAAATTGACTATGTCGAACTGGATGCATCGCTGATTGATTTGGCGCGGAGGCACATGCCGCAAGAAATCCGGAGTTCGCTGGCGGTACCCTCGGTGCATCTTGTTATCTCCGACGGACGCAAATTCTTCCGAAAGACTTCCGAGCGATACGATGTGATTTTGGTGGATATGCCTGAGCCGACTTCCGGGCAAGCGAATCGGTATTATACGCGGGAATTTTTTGAGGAATGCGCGCGCAAATTGCGGGCTGGAGGTTTGGTGGCATTTCGTTTGCCGTCCGCCGAGCAATATTGGACAGCGGGACTTGCGCGGCGCAACACGAGCATCTACCGAGCATTGAGATCGGCTTTTCCGCATGTCGTTGTTCTGCCGGGCAACGCCAATGTTTTTCTTGCATCGAGAGAGCTTCTCGCGAGAGACCCGCAGATCAGCTCAAATCGTTATGTCAGTCGAAACATCGAGGCGAGACTCATCCACCCACTTTACATTCATTACCTCTACACGAACGACCGCTTTGCCGAAATCGAAAGAATCCTTGTCAAGACGAACGCGCCCACGAACTCGGATATTCGGCCGATTTGCTACCAGCTCACGCTTGTCGTGTGGCTTTCGAGATTTTATCGAGGCGTGGCGGATTTTCAAGCGGCGTTTGGCACATGGACTTGGGAGATTCTGATATTGTTGGGGGCTTGTGCATGGATATTGAGACGAAGAGAAGTCGCGAAGAAAATTGCGCTTGTTGCGATGGCCGGTTTTGCGGGAATGGTCATTGAATTTGCCGTCTTGCTGCGCTTTCAGACGGCAAGCGGCATTCTATTCCGAGACATTGGATTGCTGTTAGCTGGATTCATGGCGGGACTTGCAGTCAGCCCTGTGGTCGGGCGATGGGCGGCGAGAACAGCAAGGGGCGGCGTTATACTGACGCTTTTCTTTGCTCTCTTTTGCTCGCTGTCGGCGCTTCTATTTCATTGGGAGGGAATGCGGTCAATCTTTGTTGGAGTTGGTTGGCTTTTTCTGACCGGCTGCGGAGTGGGCGCGATTTTCTGCTATGCGACAGAAAAGACCGAGGGAAAAGGGGGTGTGCTCTATGCGGCTGACCTTTTGGGAGGGAGTCTGGGGGCGCTTGTCGGAAGTTTGATTCTGCTGCCGTCGCTTGGCTTGGATATTTCGGCGCTGTGGGTGGGGGTGATGGCACTACTCGCGATGGTGCTCGCATAGTTGAGTTCCGGGCGGCTCTGGAGACCCGCCTCGGCGGGAAAGAACCCCCTTCCGTCCCCCTGCTGAAGCAGGGGGAGACTCCAGACTCAATATTCTTTGCCGACATTGCTCCACTCGGCGTTTTCCAGCCAAGTCTGAGGTCTCTGAACGAATTCGATGATACCCTCGAGAATCAGGAAGTGATTTCTCTCTTCGTCGGCAATCTTGAGAAAGCTCTCTTTCTGATGGCTGTCCGAGGCTTCCCTCGATTTCTCCCGATAGAAATCCTCGCTTTTCTTCTCGATTTCCTGAGCTTTGCGGTAGTAGCCAATCTGCTCCACTCCGAAATCAAAAGCTTGGCCCTTTTCCTTCATCTGCGCAAAGATATTCTTCACTTTGGCCAGGATCGGTGTCGCAGGAACCTCGACCTTTCCCGTTTTCATCCGACTGAAGATAGCATAGCGGCGCACTTCTTCATCCGCGAGCATGATGAAAATCTTGGCCAAACCTTTGTCGCCGCATTTCCGCGCCAGTTCGCGGTAGTAGGCTTCGCCATCCTTTTCCATTTGCATGGCGAAATCAAAGATGTTCATACGGGTAATTCTCCTATTGAGATTCAGCGATTTTTCATTCCAGATGGGTCTGGAGATCCGCCTCGGCGAGCCCGGTAGCCGTTTGAGGTTGGGCTGGACTCAATATAATCAACAAGCGTTTTCTTGTCAACAGGATTTGTGCAGATGCGTTCGCTTAGAGTACCATGTCATTGCACATATTGTTTTTCGTTTCAAATATGACTATATTGGTGCGAAATAAGAAGAGGCAAGCGACGCGACCCATCATGTGGAATGTCAGCAGGAAAATGTAACGGTCGCGGAACATTTTGCCTCGAGGGTTTTAGGCAACCGTAAGGGAATAGAGATGCCACTGAAAGAAATCGAGAGGTTCAGCGTTTCTTATTTGCAGATTCTCGACGAGAAGGGAAATGTGGATGAAGAGCTTGAGCCAAAACTCAGCCATGACGACCTGATTCGCTTAAATCGGGGCATGTTTCTGGGACGGGAAGTTGACCAGCGCATGCTCAAGCTTCAGCGACAAGGTCGCATCGGCGCCTTCGGCCCATGCACGGGCCAAGAAGCGGCGCACTGCGCCCCCGCTTTTGCGATGACGGACAAGGATTGGTTCGTCGGAGCGTTCCGCGAAGTAGGAGGGCGGTTGATGCGCGGAGAATCCATTCTGAACCCTTTGCTGTTTCACAACGGTTTTGAGGAAGGCAATCTGCAGCCGGATAGAAAACGCATTCTCCCCATCTCGATTATCGTCGGCTCGCAAACGCTTCATGCTGTGGGGATTGCGTATGCTATGCAGTACCGCGGCGAGAAGGATTCGGCGGTGGTCACCTTCTTTGGTGACGGAGGAACTTCGCAGGGGGATATTCACGAGGCGATGAATTTCGCGGGTGTGTGGAAGGCACCGGTGGTTTTTATTTGCCAGAATAACCAATGGGCCATTTCGCTCCCGCGAAGCAAACAGACGAGTTCGGGAACGCTCGCGCAGAAAGCTATCGCCTATGACATGCCCGGAATTCAAGTGGACGGCAATGACGCTCTGGCGATGTATAAGGCCACGAAAGACGCTTTGGACCGGGCTCATGCGGGTGAAGGGCCGACTTTCATTGAGGCGGTTACTTATCGCATGATGATGCACACAACGGCCGATGATCCGACGAAGTATCGCACTGAAGCGGAAGTTGAAGAATGGCGCAAGCGAGATCCTCTTTCACGATTTCGAATTTATCTTGAGAAGAAAGGAATGTGGGATGACGCGCGACAGAAGAAGTTGGAAGAGGAAATCAAGAACGAGATTGACGCCGCCGTGAAGGAGTTCGAGGCGATGACGGACTTCAAGCCGGATGCGCCATTTGACTTCGTCTTTGGGACGCGACATGATGAAATCGAGGAACAGCGGCAAGCCTTCTTGGAAGAGCTGCGAAAGGAGGCGCAACATGCCTAAGATGACAATGGTTCAGGCGGTGAGTTTCGCGCTTGAGCAGGAAATGGCGAAAGACGAGAGCGTGATTGTCTTGGGGGAAGATGTCGGCGTAGATGAAGGTGTTTTCCGTGCGACAGCCGGTCTGTACAAGCGTTTTGGTGAACGGCGCGTGGTTGACACGCCGCTGGCGGAATCGGCGATCTTGGGTACAGCCATCGGCATGGCACTCGCGGGGTTGAAACCTGTAGCGGAAATGCAATTCGACGGATTCTCCTATTTGATGATGGCGCAGCTTGAGGGACATGCGTCGCGTTTTCGTTCGCGCTCTCAGGGACAGTGGACCTGTCCTTTGGTTGTTCGCATGCCTTATGGGGGCGGTGTCCGCGCTCTCGAACACCATTCGGAAAGCCGCGAAGCTCTCTATGGCCATCTGCCCGGCGTGAAAGTCGTGATGCCGTCGGGGCCGAGAAATGCGCGGGCGCTTCTTGTTGCGGCCATCCGTGGCCCTGACCCTGTGGTGTTCATGGAACCGAAACGCTCGTATCGAGCTTTCCGCGAGGAAGTGCCGGAACAAGAGGAAGTGATGGAAATCGGGAAGGCGCAAATCGTCCACGAAGGGACGGATTTGACGGTGATTTCGTGGGCAGCGATGGTACCGATTGTGCTGCCGGTTGTCCAAGAAGTGGAAGCGAAACGAGGAGTCAAGATTGAAGTGATTGACTTGTTGACGATTTCGCCGATGGACGCCAATCTGATTGCCGCCTCGGTGAAAAAAACGGGGCGGTGCGTGATTGTTCAAGAGGCCCCGAAGACGATCAGCGTGGCATCTGAAATCATAGCGCAGATTAACGACAAGGCTCTTCTCTATTTGGAAGCTCCGGTGAAGCGCGTCACGGGCTACGATGTTGTCACTCCCTACCTTGGGAGGGAAATGATGTACATTCCGAGTCCGGGTCGAATCACGCGGGCCATCGAAGAAACGCTGGACTTTTGGGAGGCAACTATGTATCAATTCAAGCTGCCGGACCTTGGTGAAGGGGTGCACGAGGGCGAAATCTTGAAATGGCATGTCAATATCGGCGACACCATCAACGAGGATGACCCTCTTGTCGAGGTGGAAACCGACAAAGCGGCTGTCACGATTCCGTCGCCGAAGAGTGGAAAGATTGCTTCCTTGAGCGGCAATATCGGGGACACGATTTTCGTCGGAAATGTGGTGGCGGTGATAGCAGCCGAGGGAGAAGAAGCGGCGGCTCCGCCGAAAGTGACTGCGCCTCCGAAAGCGGTTGTTCCTGAGGCGGTTGCGCCAGCACCACCAGCTCCCGTCCCGGCAAAAGGGCCGGTTCCCGCGGCACCAGCAACGCGGCGATTCGCACGGGAGCAGGGGATTGACATTCAACTGGTCACACCAACGGGCCCCGGGGGCCGCGTCACGCTGGACGATGTAAAGCGTCAGATTGAAGGAAAGGTGAAGAAAGCGCCTGCTGCAGCGGAAGTTGCTCCTGAACCTGCTGAAGAGAGACGGGCGGTAGCTGAGTTCGCGGCTCACGCGGCGTCTGCGATTCCGTTCCTTGACATTGAGCCGATGCCAGAGTTCGAGCAATGGGGGCCGGTGGAGCGAGAACCGTTGCGCTCGATTCGCCGAAAGGTTGCGCGTCGAATGGTGACCTCGATGATTCTCGCTCCGCACGTGGCGCACATGGACGAGGCCGATGTGACTTTGCTCGAAGAGTTTCGGCAGAGGGAGAAACCGAGGCGAGCCGGTCAACCCGGCGGGCACTTGACGCTCTTGGCGTTTGTCATCAAAGCGGTGACGGCGGGACTCAAAGCCGTGCCAGCTTTCAATGCGAGCCTCGATCCCTTCAAAGAGGAAATCGTTTTCAAGAAATACTACAACATCGGCATTGCGACGGATACCGGACGCGGGTTGGTGGTTCCTGTCATCAAGGACACCGACCGCAAGAGCATTCTTCAGATCTCCGCGGCGATTGAAGATTTGGCAACGAAAGCGCGGGAAGGAAAAATCGAAGTGTCCGATCTTCATGGCGGGACATTTACGATTACGAATGTTGGGCCTTTGGGTGGAACGGCATTGATTCCGGCCATCAATTATCCGGAAGTGGCGATTTTGGGCATCGGGAAAGTGCAAGAAAAACCGGTTGTGCGTGAGGGACAAATCGTCATTCGGAAGATTCTACCTTTGACACTGGCTTTCGACCATCGCGTCGCGGATGGCGCGGATGCGGCGCGTTTTGTCAGCGAGCTGGTTCGTCAGCTTTCGGATCCGAATTTGCTGCTTCTTTAAACATGATAGTTGAGACCTGCCCCCCTTCTATTTCCCCCACGATGCACTGCGCCCATAGGATTGGACAGTGGGGGGGGAAAGTGGTATATTGAGGGTG
>DYHQ01000088.1 GCA_020724065.1 Candidatus Puniceispirillum sp.
CAAAAGGGGCCATCCCATACTTATGGGACAGCCCCTGACAATCAGTTCGTTCCCTATTATTTGATACGCGGCTACGACTTGCCTCTCTGGCGCTTGAGCTTCAAGCCGTGCTTCGTCATCACCCTGCGAATCTTCTGCTCGTTCAATCCCACGATGCGTGCTGCTCGGGATTGGTTTCCGTTGGTGACCTCGAGCGACTTCTTCACGAGAGCATATTCGATTTCGCCAAGCACCGAGTCAATATGCACCGGCTCGCCGCGGAAGATCTTGTCGTAAAGTCCCTTGAGAAAGCTCGCGGGATCTCCCACTCGTTCCACCTGAAACTGCGCGTGAATGACTTCCGGATCAAAGACCCCGTCGGACAGCACCATGACGCTCTCGATGTGGTTGCGCATCTGCTGAGCGTTTCCATGCCATTCCACCTTCGTCAGCAACTCCATGTAGTGGAACGGAATCACCGGCTTGGGAATCTTCTCGCGCTCGCAGAATTCCGTAAGGAAAAGGTTCGCAAGGTAAGGGACATCTTCGAGTCGCTCCTGCAAGGATGGCACACAGATGGGGAGCGAACTCAGCCGGAAGAAAAGGTCACGCTGAAAATTCGTCTTCTCCAGATTCTCTGGAAGATCGGACGAGGAAGAAATCAGACGGAAATCGGTAGCGATTCGGCGCCCTCCCGGCCTCCGTTCGAAGCAGCCTTCTTCAAGAATCTGGAGCAGCTTATACTGGGCGATCGGCGTTAGCTGGCCGACTTCCTCAAGAAACACGGTTCCACCAGCCGCTTCCTCAAACTTGCCCGGCCGGTTGTAGAAATCGTCGCCATAGAAGACATAGTCCACTTGGTCAGGAGTCAAGGCCGCACAGTTGATCACCACGAAAGGCTGGCTTTTGCGCGGGCTGTTGTAGTGAATCACCCTTGCGACGAGCGATTTGCCCGTTCCCGTCTCCCCCGTGACAAAGACTGAACTTGTGGAATTGGCACATTTTCGAACCTTATCCATCAGATTCTGCATGGCACGGCTGCGAGAGACGAGAGTGTCATACGCATACCGACCGTGATTCATTGTCATTGCCATCGTTCAATCCTCTTTATCATTGAATTGCCTGTCTATCCGTTTGGTCTGTTTCCCTTTGGTCCATTGGGAGCGTGGTCGCTTCGCAGTAGGATGCGACGGCTCCGGCGGGTCCGTTTCCCGGGAATTTGGGGGTGATGTGCCCGCGGGGGGCTTCAAGGTATAGCCGCTTCGCAATCGCCTCCGAATCAAAGAAATTCCCACGAATAAAGCGATCAAAAAAACCAGCACGACGGCCAACAAATGGCTCAGGAGAAAGAATTTGGGACTCATAAAGTTCTCCAGCCGCGTGGGACAAGAAACGCAACCGCATGATGAAGGTCGCGGCGATCATCAGAAGCGTCCCAGTCGCTGCATATTGCGAAATCGTGAAAATCGAAAAACTGGTTATCCGGCCAAAATTATAAAGGATCTCAAAAATGATGAACAAACAGAACCAAAACATCAGAGTGTCAATATAAACTCCAATGGCTCGATCGGAACGAACCTTGATGAGAAAGAAACTGACGACCGCTGACAGCGAGAGAAGATTCACATAGATGGCGCGGTCATACAGAGGCTGATAATAGAGAAACGCATCGCTGATTTGCCGTCCCAAGGCAAGCGCGTGATGGTTAAGGTTGTAGGGGTAGAATGCAATCAGCCAGACTGGCAGAACCGTCGCCAGCGTCAACAACATTCGCCGGGGCCTTGACCAAGTGGAAAAAATATATGCATATAGGACATAGACCACCGTCCAGCAAAGAAAGAGCGGCAGAAACATCGTCGAATAGACATAAACATCCGACTGCAGGTGCGTACTCGGCGAGAGAGTCGAGAAGATCTCCAACGCAATCACGACCGTGAAACTCGTGAACAGAAACCAGATCTGACAAAAAACGCCCCTGAAGTGCCTTTCGCGCTGCAGGGCGAACACACTCAGGAGCGACAGCGAACCGTAGAGCACGACGTTAACGAGAGACTCTACGGAATAAATATGTGATGTCCCGGCAACATAGACGGCACCAATCGTCAGTGCCGCCATCAGGACCATGTAGATGCGTGCTGCCATAAGAAGGCCCGTCCTTTTCCGCTGGCCTCCCGTTGGCAGCCCGCCAAGGGGTGCTACTTCCTTGGAGGAGGAGGCGGCGGCGGAGGTATCGGATTGAAAGCCGAAACCCCTGCATCGTCTATGGATGCAACCCGGGATCCGGATTCCGCATTCTGTCCCGTGTCACGCGCAACGGCCTGCGCCGTTAGCGCCCAACCCGCGCAAAATAGCACAAAAAGTGCAACAAAAACAACTAAAAGGAGCCCTGTCCGCGACATTCTTCGTCCCTCCAAGCTGGATTATGCTTTTTCGTAGTCCCGCCTTGTCCTCAGGCGGGTCTATTGCCTTGACGCCCTCAAGATAACAAATATCTTTCAAAAGCGCAAGCGAAATTTTGAAAAAGTTTATCACCCAGGCGAAGTGGGCAAAGAACATCTCACAAGGAGACAACCCATTTCAGGATTCTGAGGAAATATAGCACACAAAAGCCAAAAATGCAAACGATTTCTCTGTCCCAACTGGTAACTTCCGCAAGCAATTGCATACTACTCTATTAACCTTAGCCATTATTTTTGCAAAACTCCGCTTGAAATCTCAGGAAAAATTCGCTATATTTAAAACCAAGATGACCCGCAAACGGGAAATACCGGGCGATAAGCCCCCGAACGGCGGCAACAAAAGAAAAATCCTGCTCGTTTCAGCCGGTCAGGACCTCGTGGCACACCTCTCCTCCCTGAACCAAACCGACTGGGAGGTGGTGAAAAGAGAGGCATGGTCTGGCGAGAATAAGGCAGACCTAACAATTGTTGACGGCCATATTGGAGAGGCATGCCTCGAGAGGGATCCGGCAAGCAGTTTGACTCTCTTCCTGGGGGACTCGCCTCCTCACGGCCTCAAGAACAATCTCGGCTTCCTATGGCTGTCAAGAGACCAGTTCTTGCGGTCTGATGTCAGTCTGCTGCTTGGCTTGCTTGGAGAGTTTGGTGCGACGCTTAATTATATCAGATACTTAGAGTCGAAATTCCGCCCGTTTCTTCGTCAGGCGCAGTTAGGGGCGGCATTGCAGGGTCTGGTTCATAATGTCAATAATCAACTGACATCCATCATGGGCCTTCTCGAGTTGATTCATCAGGAGACCCCGCCATCAAAAGATATGGTAACGCTTTATGAGCAGTTTTTGAGATTGCACGCCGATTTCGCGAACCTTCTGCGTGTGTCGCGACGCGATATCGCCAAAGAGGTCTCCAGCTTCGACCTTAATGCCTTGATTTGTGAAGAATTGCGACTTCTGACGGGTTCCGACCCTGTTCTGCGAGAAAAAGTGCTCTGCAAAACAGAGCTGGATACAAATCTGCCCGCATTCCACGGTATTTATAGCGATTTCAGCCACAGTTTCGTCAACTTGGTACGAAATGCGTTGAACGCGATGGAGAATGCTCCCAGCCCGCAATTGACTATTCGAACGGGTCAGACTGCGAAGAACATCTGGCTGGAGGTGAAAGATCAGGGAATTGGGATTCCCGAACGCTTCATCGAAGACATCTTCAAGCCCTATGTCAGTCATCGCCCGCAGTCCGGCAAACACGAGGGAACAGGGTTGGGTTTGGGTCTCTATACCTCACGGGAGCTCCTCAACAAGTATGGAGTGGAATGGAATGTCGAGAGCCAAGAGGGAGAGGGGACTCGATTCACTTTGAACTTCCCTAAGGAGAAAGTCTGCCAGCCGCCCAAGAGCTGAAGCCATCACTACAAAGTCTGCGAGAGCTCAGGGACGCTGTGCATCGGATAGCGGAAGGAGGGAGATGCCTCACTGAAAGGTGACCGTCGAGAAAAACAAAATGATTGAGAGACTTCAGGAAATACAGGCGCGTTTTGAGGAGATCGAGCACCAGCTTTCGACGCCGGAGGTGGCGAGCAATCCGGCCACATCAGCATCGCTTCTGAAGGAAATCAAGGAGCTGAGGCCCGTTGTGGAAGCTTTTCGTCGGCTTTGCGATTTGCAGCGGCGAGCTGAAGAGGCCGGCATGATATTGAAAGATCCCGACGAAGACATGCGAGAGCTGGCCGAGCAAGAGCTCGTGGAAATGCAATCGCAGATTGCCGAGCTTGAAGATGAGCTTAAGGGGCTGCTACTACCGCAGGATCCTGATGACGACCGAAATGCCATTCTCGAAATCCGCGCGGGTACGGGAGGGGAAGAAGCCGCACTTTTTGCTTCCGATCTGCTGCGGATGTATGGTCGTTTCATCGAGCGGCACCGATGGAAGGTGGAAACACTCACGACAAGCCCCAGCGAAGCGGGTGGCTTCAAGGAAGTGGTACTTCTTGTCTCCGGGCCGAAGGCCTATGGCACACTCAAATGGGAAAGCGGTGTGCACCGCGTTCAGCGCGTGCCGGTGACTGAGAGTCAAGGACGCATCCACACCTCCGCGGCGACCGTTGCCGTCTTGCCCGAGGCTGAGGAAATTGAGGTCGAGATTGACTCCGACGATTTGCGTATTGAGGTTTTCCGTGCCCAAGGCGCGGGCGGCCAGTATGTCAACACGACGGATTCGGCCGTGCGAATCACTCATTTGCCTTCTGGCATTTCCGTCAATTGTCAGGATGAGCGGTCGCAGTACAAGAACAAAGCGAAGGCGATGAAGCTGCTTCAAGCCCGTCTATTGGATCGGGCTCGGCAGAGCGAAGCGGCCAAGATCGCCGCCGACCGCCGCGCCCAAGTGAAAACGGGCGACCGAAGTGAGAAAATCCGAACCTACAATTTTCCGCAAAACCGTGTAACGGATCATCGAATCAACCTCACCCTTCACCGGCTGACGGACATTCTGGGCGGGGACTTGGACGAAATCATCGAAAGCCTAAGTGTCCACGACCGCGCTGAAAAGCTGAAAGCCGGTGCCTTTTAATTTTTTCCTCATGTCAGATTCCTGCCCTCTGGGCGTCATTATCGTCTCCTACAACACCCACCAACTTCTGCGCAAGTGTCTCATGACTTTGCAGGGTGTCGGCCAGGAAGGTCCCTTGGACATTATCGTCATGGACAATGCATCTACGGACGGCAGTGCTCAGATGGTGAGCAGCGAATTTCCGGATGTGCGACTCATCGCTATGGACAGGAATCTCGGCTTTGCCCAGGCGAATAACCGCGCCATGTCGGAGATGTCCCCTGCGGAGGTTCTGTTCCTGAATCCGGATGCTATCGTAAGTCCGGGCACCATCACAGAAATGCGCAAAACCTTAGCGGCTTATCCGCGCGCTGCTGCTGTTGGCGCACAGCTTGTCTCCGAAAAAGGCCGTCTGCAACCTTCGAGTTTTGCCTTCCCTTCACTTTGGCGCGAGTTTTGGAATTTTCTGCCTGAGTTGAAAGGTGTTTTTCGAGTCCGCGAATTGGCTTCGGGGATTTCACGGCTTATTCCCCAGTTATGGCGCGGGAGTTATCGTGCAATCTCGGAAGCACACCAGGTTGATTCCATCGGCGGCGCTTGCATGCTTGTCCGCTCGGATGCCTTTCGTCAAGTGGGAGGATTTTCCGACAGATTCTTTCTCTATCATGAGGAAATGGAGCTTTGTTATCGTTTGCGACAGCGTGGTTGGGAAGTGTGGCTTGAACCTCGGGCGCGTGTTGTGCATTTTGAAGCACAAGCCAGCGGGGTGCGTCGTTTTCGGCTGCCAACCATGCCGATTCTCGGCTATCGCGTTGAGGGAATGGACTACTTCTGGGCAACCCATCGCCCGGGCATGCCCCACGCCGTCTGGCGTTTCATGGCGCGCTCCCTCCTGAGACTGCGCGCAGCGCTTCTAAGGGCTGCTGGCTGCAGTGCGGGAAGGACGGTTCGGACGCGGCTGCGGGAGAGAGCCGAGGAAATCAGGGGGATAACGCGAGAGTTAAAGGAAAAAAAACAAGGGCTTGACTCTTAGCGGGGATATGAGTATATTAAAATTCAAAATTCTTCACGATATTTTCTAATACGCGAGGCTATTACACCTCCGCGGAGTGAATTTTGTTGCAATGAAATCTCAAAGTGTGACTGAGGCTTTGCATAGGACGCCTGAATCGACCTCTGCGCGAATCCGGCGCACAAGCACAAGAAGGCGACGCAGGGCCCAAGAATTACCCACGTTCTTTGGACAGCCGCTGTCAAAAGGCAGACGAGAGCCATTCGATGCAAAACACTACGATCCAGCGCATCCGCAGGTCTTTTATGCTCACCCATCTGGCAGCATATGGGTGGGCGATTGCGTCGCGTGGTTAAAGATGCTCAAGACGGGCTCAGTGGAACTCATCTTTGCCGACCCGCCATACAACATCAAGAAGGCAGAATGGGATACATTTGAGTCACAACAGCAGTACGTCGACTGGTCAATCGAATGGATCAAGGAAGCGGCTCGCATCCTAAAGCCGACGGGAACCCTATACATTTGCGGGTTTTCTGAAGTGCTCGCAGATATTAGGCTTCCAGCTTCGCGCTTTTTCCGAGGCTGCCGCTGGATCGTATGGCACTACAAGAACAAAGCAAACCTTGGCAGTGATTGGGGACGCTCGCACGAGAGTATCCTCCACTTCCGGAAAAGCAAAAAATTTGCCTTCAACATAGACAACATCCGAATCCCATACGGTGCGCACACTCTAAGGTATCCTGAACATCCACAGGCTGTAACCAGTCAGTATGGTAATGGAAAGAGTGACAGGCATCTCTGGCACCCGCATCCCAAGGGGGCCAAGCCCAAGGATGTCTTAGAGATTCCGACAACCTGCAACGGCATGAATGAGAAAACGCCACATCCTACACAGAAACCCGAGGAATTGCTTAGACAGATTGTCCTAGCGTCCTCCAAGGAAGGAGGCCTCGTTATCGATCCCTTCCTTGGCTCTGGTACGACTGCCGTTGTTGCGCAACAACTGAAGCGTCTTTGGTCTGGGTGTGACCTGTCTCCTGAATATTGCTCTTGGGCTGTCAGCCGAATTGAAATGGTGGAGGAAAGGCCCATTGAGGAGTGGATACGCTATGATCAAGAGACGGCTGAGAGAAGAAAGTCCATTAGATGACCAGCACACCTCTTATCGATTTACAAGCAAGCGTGCAGAACCGAGGCACTTTTCAGGAATTGACGAACTTCAAAGTCATCTGCCAGGCGTTCCTTGAATACCTCCAGCAAATGCGCCCCACGCGCATTATTTTTCCCTCCCACCCGAACTATATTTTCTATCAGTACGGCGCCGACCATCACAACAGGATCACTAGACCCTTAAATACAAATCTATTCATTGAATCGCCAATTCACTTTACACAAGTCTTTGAATCATTCCGGGCCTTTCTTGCGGATTTGAAGATATCTGATGGCAGCGCAGCACAATCCACCAGGTATCGTTCCTACGTCCAGAGTAAAGAAGTGAACCGCACGGTTTACACGATTCAGCAATCCATTGGCTGCATCGGTGATTCTTTTGAGAATCAAAACCAATCGCGGAAACGTGTCGGACAGCTTTTCGAGGTGCTTATTAAGCTAATCCTCCAAGAGGTTGGCGCAGCCTGTGAATCACGCACAATCAACCTCCCTATACCCGGCCACCCTGGCTATGTCATGGGCTATCCGCTGGATTTAGTCTTTTCCAGAGATAGAGCGATCATCGCATCTGAGACAAGAGACCTTCATCCTTCCGAGGTCGTGGGATCGGTGAAGACAACAAGCAAAGATCGCATTGATAAGATCTTCCTTGACAAGCATCTGCTGACCAAGCTTCTGGGAAGAGATATCCGGGTGGTTGCGATATTCCTCCATGACGTCCAACGTGCGCGAAGGGGAAATAGCATTTTTGGCGTAAACTCCACATTCAAGACAAACCACTTTCTCGGCTATACTGTTGCACTTAACAGACTTGACGGTGTCTATTATGTTGATCCTAGACCGGAGATGCTCACCATGGAAAGGCTCCGAGAGCAGATAGCCGATTTCCAACGGTTTATTGTGAATGACCTATGGGTCCTAGCTAACCGACAATCCTAATGTCCCTTTTCATCAGTTCTCTAAGCTTGGAGGTTCCCCTGTGGTAGCACATATCGTTGAGCGCATTCGCAACATAGGTATCTTCGGTCATGGTGATGCAGGCAAAACGGCGCTTGCCGAGGCGATGCTCTTCTCAATGGGCGAAACGACGCGCATCGGAACGATTGACGATGGCACGACCTTATCCGATTCAACGAAGGCCGAGATCGAGCGCAAAATCTCGATTCAAGCGAGCGTTCTTCGAGGCAAATGGAAAGATCACCCGGTTACGGTCATTGATACGCCAGGCTTTTCCGATTTTGTTGGCGAAGTGGTCAGCACGCTGCGTGTCGTTGATCTCGCGCTCTTCTCTATCAATGCTTCGTCCGGAGCCGATGTGGGGACCGACCGCATTTGGGACATGGCCAAGAAGCTCGGCCTGGCACGCCTCTTCTTCATTTCGAAACTGAATCGAGAGCATATTGATTGGGATCGTGTCATCGCCGACATGCAGGAGCGCTACAGCGATCGCGCTTGTCCGGTGCAATTTCCTCTTGAGACTGGTGAAGGATTTGAATCCGTGGCTGATGTCCTCTTGATGAAGAAGTTGAAGTTCACTCGCGATGGCTCGGGTAAGTTCGAGGTCCACGAACTGGATGCCGGTGCAAAAGGCCGCGCTGAATCGCTGCGGGCCAAACTCGTGGAATTAGCTGCTGAAGCCGATGACGAGCTGATGGAAGCTTTCTTTGAAAAAGGAGACCTGACATCCGAGCAATTCGACAAGGGCTTTCGCGTCGGCATCAATACGGGCAAGATATTCCCAATCCTATGCGGTGCAGGGAATAGCAATATGGGCGTCAGTCGCTTGCTTGATTTCCTTGCGCAGTACGGGCCTGCGCCGATGAATCGGCCGCCTGTTCAGGGCAACTCCCCAACGGATGGCAAGTCCCTCGCACGCAAGCTCTCCCCTGACGGTCCCGTGGCGGCTCTGGTTTTCAAGACGATTTCGGAAGCCCATCTGGGCGAGCTTTCTTTCTTCCGAGTTTTTTCGGGAACGGTTACCGCCGGGATGGAACTGCGCAATCCCAACACCAACAGCACCGAGAAGATCGGGCAAGTTTTCTGGATGAACGGCAAGACCCGCACCCAGGCCGACAAACTCGTCGCAGGCGAAATTGGCGCAACCGTGAAGCTCAAGAATACTCGCACCGGCGATTCTCTTTGTGATACACGAGACTTGTTCCGGTTTCCTCCGATTGAGTTTCCCGAGCCTATTCTGGAAACAGCCATTGTGCCCAGGGCCAAGGGCGACGAGGAAAAAATCTCCGGGGGATTTCATGGTCTGCAAGCCGAAGACCCGAGTTTCACTCTTCGCATGGATGCTGTGCTCGGTCAAATTATCTTGGCGGGACAAGGCGACCTGCATATCACCGTCTTGGTGGACAAGCTGAAAGAGAGGTCCGGCGTCGAAGTGGACCTCGTGGAGCCCAAAATCCCCTATCGCGAGACGATTCGAGGCAGGGCGGAGGCGGAAGGAAAGCACAAGAAACAGACCGGCGGTCGGGGTCAATATGGAGTCGTCAACGTGAAGCTCGAGCCAAAAGCACGCGGGGAAGGCTACGAATTCGTCAATGAGATTTTCGGGGGTGCCATTCCTTCGAAGTATGTGCCTGCGGTGGACAAAGGAATTCAGGAGGCCATGGCCAGGGGCGTGGTCGCGGGTTATCCGGTCGTGGATTTCAAAGTGACGCTCTACGATGGGAAGTTTCACGAAGTGGATTCGTCGGAATTGGCTTTCAAAATAGCCGGTTCGCTCGGTTTTCGCAATGCGTTCAAGAAATGTCAGCCGGTCATTCTCGAGCCGATTTACGACTTGGAGGTGCGAATACCCGAGGAATACATGGGCGACATCATGGGGGATCTTTCCGGTCGTCGTGGCAAGATACAAGGAATGGAATCCGAAGGGCACATGCAGGTCATTCGCGC
>DYHQ01000089.1 GCA_020724065.1 Candidatus Puniceispirillum sp.
TGCATCGCCACTACGAAATCGTTATTCGCTCTGAGAAGGAAAAAATGGGATGAACGGACTGCTAGGTTTTCACCATTTTTTCGAGCGCATCTTGGCCGTCTCTACCGAGGAACTCGATCTTATCATTCGGAGTACGCGCAAAGTACCTTGGGCTGATTTCCTACTTAACCCACGTCGGCTCCGTGGAAGCGATTTCCTCATGCGGTGGTCACAGGGCATCTGGAGTGAGGAACGTTTGACCGACGCTGTAGACTCATCCGGCCGATACTTCGCCATTCCATACGGTCCAAGCGGAACAGCGCCCGATGATGATATCCGCGCCTTCGAGTTGTACTTTGAGCGCCTTGAGAAGGCTGGTTTGGGCAGCCTGAAACGGCCAGATTTGCTTGTGTTCCGCTCACAAGACAAACCAGTGATTGACAACATCGTCCACGAACTGAAGGGATTGACGGAACTGCCGTTCACGCCCGAAGATCATCCGAGAATGCAGAGGCTCTATCTCGTGCGCTAATTGCCGTCGAATGCGAGAACAGTCTTTGGCGCGCGCGGCAAATGCCAGACTATGATGCCGTTCTAACTCCACAGAAGCGACTTAAAGGCCGCCTTGGCCTCAAGAAGAGCGCCGTACTGCCTACCATCATCCTCAAGGAAGAAGACCGGGCGCCGCTCAGAAAATGGCAAGAGGACCGAGGCCTTCCGATTCATATTTGGCACGCCTTCTTCGATGAGGCCTACGGCATCACACTCTCGAGGGCAGAGAAGCTCATATTCAATGGGGATATCGAAGCAACTCAACAGGTCTTTCAGGCTCCCGGTGGAGCGACAACCCGGAAGACCATATACAAGATCTACTGCCTCCATGCCTACCGACTGGCTTCAACCAAGGAAGAACCGAGACTTGTGGCCGACTCGATCACCGACAAGAATGGACACATTCTTCCTTATGTCCGCTTTGTAGGTGGTCGCTCCGAATTGTGCGATGTCGCACTGAAGGTCATTCAGGAAGCAGCAGAATCCCATGCGTAAGCGAGCAATCGCGACCATCAAAGCATTGCCGCGTTCTGGCGAGAAGCGGGAGGCACTTCGAGAAAAGGGACAATTCTGGACTCCCGACTGGGTCGCTGATTTCATGGCGGCGTATGTCCTTCGCCCGAGACCCGCTGAGATGCTTGACCCGGCGACGGGTGGTGGAGCCTTTTTCCGAGCAGCTAAGAGGTACGCCAAGGAGCACGACTTCTCCATCTCGCTTTTCGGAAGGGATATTGACCCTGAAGTCTTGAGACAGGCACGAGAAGGCGGATTGTCCGAATCTGACTTAGCCAATGTCGAAATCAGGGATTTTGTTCTCAGTCCGCCTAACCGTGTGTTTCCAGCAATCGTGGCGAATCCACCTTACATCCGGCATCATCGTCTCTCGGGTCAGGCTAAGAGAGCATTGAGAAGTCTCGCAATGGTCGCCACTGGTCAGGACATTGACGGCCGCGCTGGTCTCCATGTCTATTTCCTTATCCGATCTCTCAAATGCCTCTCCGCACATGGGCGACTGGCATACATCGTGTCCGCTGACATCTGCGAGGGAGTGTTCGCCGAAAGTCTTTGGCGCTGGATATGTACCCATTATCGCCTTGATGCGGTTGTGACTTTCTCGTCAGGGGCATCCCCGTTTCCGGATGTTGACACTAACGCTGTCGTCTTCCTGATAGCCAATGAACAGCCCAGACGGGAATTTGATTGGGTCAGATGCAACACTCGCAATCCGAAGGAATTGCTCAATCTTGTGGATGGAATCGCTACGAAAGCTCGCAGCAACAGCATAGAGATTTACCGTCGTTCTCTTTCCGAAGGCCTGTCCACTGGTCTATCCCGCTTTCCATCGGGCGAGAAATCCAAATTCAGACTCAAGGATTTCGCAACGGTTATGCGTGGCATTGTCACTGGCCACAATGACTTCTTCTTTATGACCTCCGTCAGGGTCCGAGAACTGGGTATACCGCCGACCTGCCTGGTCAGGGCAATCGGAAGAACGAGGGATGTCGAGGGCGAGATCCTCACACAAGAGCATATTGATGCCCTCGACGCAGCCGGACGCCCGACATGGCTACTCTCAGTCAACGGCGTACTGCTCAATCAATTGCCTCCCAGTGTTCATGAGTATTTCCAAAATGGGGAGAAAACAGGACTGCCAGAGAAAACACTGATCAAGACGCGGAAGCCATGGTACAGAATGGAGATTCGGCGAGTGCCTCCCATTCTGTTTGCATACTTGGGCAGGCGGAACGCCCGATTCATCCGGAATTACGCAGGAGTTGTCCCACTGACATGTCTTCTGTGCGTTTATCCGAAGTCCGACGATCCACTCTTTGTTGAGAAACTCTGGGCTGTGCTTTCACACCCTGACACAGTTAGCAACCTGCGGAAAGTGGGCAAGAGCTACGGAGGCGATGCAGTGAAAGTTGAGCCTCGGGCGCTAGAACGGCTTCCTCTTCCAGACGACCTAGTAAAGGCTCAAGGACTGGAAGAATTGGTAGGGCCGAAGCAAGGGACCTTCGGGTTTGAAGAGCTGTGACCCAATAATTGCTTCCACCTGAGCGTCACTGTGTGCCGCCGGTTGAAGCCCAGATATAGGAAGGAGAGTGGGGCGTGAAAAGAGAAAGAAATTGGGCCGTCGTCGTGGTGGGAGGAATCCTGCTCATTGGAGCAGGATTGTTATGGGGGCCCTCCCTGTGGGCCGAAGCGCAGAACATCAATCAGCAGTTGGGAAAGCTGAGTTATGTGCTGCGCGTTGTTCGCGATGTCTATGTCGAAGAGCCGGATATGGGCAAGCTCTTGGACGGAGCCATTCGCGGCCTCTTGGAGACGCTCGATCCTCACTCGGTCTATATCGCAGCGGACGCGCAGAAGCGCATCAAGGAACAATTCGAGGGAGAGTTTGAGGGTATCGGCATCCAATTTGTTATTCAGAACAAGATTCTGACCGTGGTCTCTCCCATCCCGGATACTCCGGCTGACCGTCTGGGTATTCGGGCCGGAGACAGGATTATTAAGATTGGGGGAGTCTCCGCCTACGGCATTAGCAATGAAGAAGTCTTTCAGAAATTGCGCGGGCCCAAGGGAACTCAGGTGACCGTAACCATTTCTCGCGAGGGGATTCCTGAGCCGATGGACTTTACGATTACACGGGATAAGATACCGATTCATTCAGTTTCGGCGGCCATTCTTTTGAGTGACGAGCAGACGGGTTATGTCCGAGTCATGCAATTCACTGCCGTTACAGAGGACGAAGTCTCCGAGGCAATGGACAGCCTGCTCGGCGTTGGAATGAAACGACTTGTACTGGACCTGCGGGGTAATCCGGGAGGTTATCTCGAGCAAGCATGGCGCGTTGCAGACCTTTTCATCCCTGAAAAAGGGGATACCATTGTCTATACAAAGGGACGCATTGAGAGAAGCGAGAAGACATTCTTGTCAACCGGCCGCGGAAGGAAGTACGACCTTCCTCTTGTCGTGCTCATCAGTCACGGCAGCGCTTCGGCCTCCGAAATTGTCGCGGGTGCCGTCCAAGACCTTGACCGCGGATTAGTTGCGGGACAAACCAGCTTCGGCAAAGGTCTCGTGCAGACTCCGTTTGACCTTCCTGATGGTTCGGTGGTACGCATCACAACCGCTCGCTACTATACTCCGTCGGGCCGACTGATCCAACGCCCCTATGACAAGGGATTGGCGGATTACATCGAGGAAGGCCGTGATGACAACGCGGAAGTCGAAGAGGACACAACGAAGCGGGAGATTTTCTTCACCGCCGCGGGCAGGCCGGTTTTCGGTGGAGGAGGGATTCGACCCGACACCATCATTTTGCCGGACAGAGCGAGTGCACAGACTTACCGTATCATGTCACAGCGGCTCTTCTTTGAATATGCCTCGGATTACGCTCTAAAACACCCCGAGCTGGGTGAAGATTTCCGCAAGTTTGCCAAAGAGTTTGCGGTTACTGACCAAATGTTTGACGATTTCCGCAGCCTTGTCGAATCCAAAGATGTGAAACTGGATATGGCCGCTTGGAATGAGGACGCGGCATTCATCAAGACGACTCTGCGGAGCGAGATCGCCAGCACGCTCTTCAATCGTCGCGAGTACTATTACGCCATTCAGGTACGGGGCGACAGCCAGGTCAATGCCGCCCTGACGCTGTTTGACCGCGCCAAGGAGATCGCTCAACTGAAACCCCTGCAGACAAAGCATAACTAACGGAAGCATTGTACTGGAACCGATCTCCAGCAACATCGAGAAAAGGAGCGCGCGACAGTTCGCTGTCGCGCGCTCTTCTTCTAATGGTGATACAGATGAGCTACTTCAAGACAACCATCTTGCGAGCCGCATAGAAATCGTTGACCTGAAGGCTATAGAGATAGACACCCGAGGGCAGATTCCCCGCGTCGAAGTGAACGACATAGCGACTCGGCGCCTGAACGCTGCTAACCAGCGTCGCGATCTCCTGGCCGAGAAGGTTGAAGACTTTCAGCGTCACTTGCCCTTTTTCCTTCAATTCATAGACAATTTCCGTACTCGGATTGAACGGATTCGGACGATTCTGATACAGGGCATAGCGACTGGGGACAACTTGGACGCCCGGGGTTGCCTGAACAATCCTATCTTCGTGGCGAGTCTCGGTACCGCTCATGTCCACATCCGCTAAGAGGTAGAAGTAAGTCCTATTCGACACGACATTGAAATCCGACCACGAATACTCATGGCGTTCGGATGTCGTCCCGTGTCCTTCTTCCTCATGCACGACTTGCCAGGGGCCAGTGGCCGAAGCCGCTCGATACACGCGGAAGAGACTGGTGTTCTGTTCGGAGGCTGTGATCCAGCGGAGTGTTATGCGGTCGGGAGATCCTTCCGCCCAAAAGGCTTGCAGCTCCACTGGCAATTGGACCTCATTGCAGCCGTATGCCCATCCTGTTTGATGGTAATCACCACAGCCCGCGACAAAATCACCGGAAGTCCGGATAATCTCCTCCAAGGGACCGGGAATTATGTAATGGATCTCGATTTCTGTTTCTTCAGGCAAGCCATCCAGTGTCCCGGATTCATCCCAAAAAGAAAACCAATGGTGATTTTCGCGCGGATAGCGAGTATTCAAATCATAGGCTCCTTCAGGGTAGAGTTGTAAGGGATAAGGCATGCCCTCCAGCGCAGCCCAGCACATAATGGCCTGATACGGCTCTTCGAGATTAATCCCCACGCGTAGATTTGTATAACTCGAATCTTTGACGACGACTGAAGAAATAGCTTCGAAGAGTTGCTGATCATCATGGTAGATGTAGTCCCTCAGACATGGAGTCTCAATGCACGGTCTTGGAAGGCAGCGACAGTGGTAGTGAAAATTGTCCCGATGGCAGTCATATTTATGCCCCGGGATGCAGTTGTCACCGTCTCCATCTTTGTCCCTGCACTCCTTACATTCGCAAGTCCAGTCGGTGTTGCGTTGGCTCGAATATTCCCCGTGGGCTCCGCCCACGCGCCGTGGTTGGTATCAAGCTCCGGCTTCGCTCCATAGAATCTTGCATTTGTAAAGAATCTGGTACTCGCAGCAGTCGCGATGGAAGCCAAGGTCACATTCATTCCGGGGATCGCAGTTGGGTCCACAATAGACTACAACGACATAACGCCACAGGGTGTCTCCTGGGGTTTCTGCGTCATCTTCCCAGGGCAACTTTTCCTCAACAATGCCATCAACGACCGTGGAACATCCGCTGGTCGCACTGGGAAGATATTGGACATGTTCCCATCCGCCACCGATCGTGCAAGCATCCGCAGTCACATTTGAGACACAGGTAGATGTTCCGTCCGCATTCCACTTAAAGCAAGTCCCAGCGTGGGCTTGAAAGATTGGAACGAGGCTCAAAGTCAGCGCACAAATCAAAACAAAAAAGAATCTTCTCATGGCTTGTTTCCTTTCCCGATCTTACTACAGGACTTCAACCATTTGAACCATTTCAAAACGACCATCTTGGGAGCAGCGCAGAAACTATTCACTTGAATGCCAAAGAGATAAAGGTCGGAAGCCAAAGGGTCAGCGTCGAAGTGAACACGATGAGAATTCGGAGTTTGAAATCCACGGACCGAAGTTGCTGCCTCTTGACCGAGAAGGTTGAAGGCCTTCAGCGTCATATAGCCGACCCCTTCATATCATAGACAATCTCTGTCATTGGATTGAACGGATTGGGACGATTCTGATATGGAGTCCATTGCGTCGGGGCGGGCTGCGAGAGTAAGCAGGGTGCAAATCATTGTAAAATTTGCTCTTTTCATGATTTGCCTCCTTTCTTGGTCTGAAGCCCCTGTTGTGGGTTTCTATGATTCGACTATTAATATAGTAAAACGACATCGGCAAGTCAATAGGTGGGATGAAAGAAATAGAAATTTGCGGCTCTAAGGACTTTCATGTCTATGCTTTTGTTTTTTTGAAAAATAACGATAGCGTGCATTCAACTCCATTGCTCAAATCCGCCTGGCAGGCACTTTGATGCGAAACAAGAAGTGTAATGAGCAGGAGTGGGAATGAACTGAGCGGAAAACGGGCGATTCCAAGAAGGATTGGAATGAAAGCATCAAATGGGATGGCCAAGGGAGGATGAAAGGGTCTCACCACCAATGATGAGAACATGGGGTGACGGAGGAGGAGCGGCAGGAGCAGATAAAAGGGAAGGCGATGACTTGCGATTTAGAAAATAGTTGGCTATATTTAAAAATTAGAGTTTACCGACATAAGCCCCAAAGAATCTCCCTATGAATCGCGTGGCTCATATCTCATTTGGATGCTGGCTGATAATCGCGCCTTATCTGCTCATTCTTCCGCCCGAGCTGACGGCGGCAAAAGATCCCGACATGGAGGCGGCTGTGCAAGCTTCTGCGGCACAGAAGTGGGATATCGTTATCGAGAAATCGCAGGCCGTCCTCTCGCGCGACCCGAAATCCATTGACGCACTGCGTCTTCTGGGCGAAGCGCAGATTGCCGTCGCGGACACGGCTGAAGGCGTCGAGCATCTCAAACAAGCGCTGTCATTGAAGCCGAATGATGTGGGCAGTCTTGTGCCTTTGGTGGATGTGCTATTGACATGGGGCGACACAGCAAAGGCGGACGATTTCGTTGCCGCGGCCGAAGCGAAGGATCTCAAAGGGCGCTACTGGGAGATTAAGGCCTGTCGAGCGCGTGTGCTGGCGATGCGAGGGCAAACAACTGAAGCGATTCGAATCCTTGCGGAGGCGACTGCAAAAAACCCGAAGAATGCACTTTATCCAAAGCTTTTAGCACGACTATATCGAGACCAAAATATCCTCGAGTTAGCTATCGATCACTACCGCCACGGCATCGAGCTTTCGCCGTCGGATGCGCAGCTTCGCTTCGAGCTTGCACAGGCGCTGCTCAAGAACAAGCAATTCAACGAAGCGATTTCCGAGTTCAAAGCCGTCCGCGACATGGATTCGACCAATCTGGAAGTCAATTACCAGATTGGGCGACTTTACTATGCTGCCGGTCGGTATGCAGACGCTTTGGAGCCGTTGCAGAATGCCGTTCGTGATCAGCCCAATCATTTCCATTCGCATTTTCTGCTGGGGCAAAACTACCTCAAACTTGCGCGCCTTGCTGAAGCCGAGGCATCGCTTAGGAGGGCTCATCAACTTCGGCCTCAGCGCCGCGATGTCGTCGTATTGCACGCGAAAACCTTGGCGGAGCAGAAAAAATATGAAGGCGAGATTGCCTTCCTGCGCTCAGTATTGAAAGATACCACGACGGATGTCGAATTGCTTGCGATGACCGGCGACGCCTATTACAGTCTGGCATCCCAGGACACCGTCCTTAGTGTGAAATCATCGCACTATGATTCCGCGGCGGTTTTCTACAAACGAGCCCTCGCGGCCGACCCGAATCAGGCTCGCCTGACTTATCGCGTAGCGACCGGTTACTACAATAGCGACCAGTTCGATTCTGCGATTGTCTATTACCAGAGAACCCTGGCGCTGGAACCCGAGAAGTGCGGAGCGATGGTCAACATGGGTTACAGCTATGGGCGGAAAGAGAAATGGGTGGATGCGATTGCCGCACTGCGCCGGGGAACCGCTTGCGATACGGCCAATGTTCCGGCCTATGCTTATCTGGCTTCAATTCTGGCGACGCGGGATTCGACCAATGCCGCTCTCACTCTCTATCAACGAATCGTCGTTTTGGATTCGGCCAACTGCGATGCTTACGGGCAAATGGGATTCATCTACTTTCAGCGTCAGCAGTTTCAGCCGGCTATTCGCAACCTTCAGAGGGCGGTGCAATACTGCCCATCCCGCGCGGATTTCTGGAGCTTCTATGCCCATGCGAATTACCAGCAGTTTATGATCATTCGCACCGAAATCCGCGATGCCCACGACGGCGAGATTCCGGGACCGGAGCTCCTGGAAAAGGGAGGCAGTTACCTTCAAAACGCCGAGCGCGGCTATGGACAGGCACTACGATATAAGCAGGGCGACAAAGACCTGCAGGATGCTCTCGACGCCGTCAAGGATTACAAGAAGCGTCTGGGCGGATAGAGTAAGGAACAGACCATGCAACAAGTAAAAATTGTCGTTGAGAAGAATCCCGATGGCTATGTGGCATATCCCTTGGGATTGAAGGGCGTCGTTGTCGGTCAAGGCGATACATATGAAGAAGCATTAACGGATGTGAAGTCGGCGATACAGTTTCATGTTGAAACCTTTGGGAAAGAAGTTCTGGAAATTGAGCCCCCCGTCATTGAAGCGTTTGTCGCTGAAGCAGGCGTGGAAATTTGATGTCGAAATTCCCCGTTGACGCTCCGAAACAGAGAGTCATCAGAACACTGGAGATTTTGGGATTCCGAATTGTGCGAGAAAGAGAACATATTTCCATGTCCCGTGACAATCCTGACGGAAGCAGAACACCGCTGACGATGCCAAACCAGCCGAAGATCAAGGCCTCAACTTTGAGAGCAATCTGTGCTCAAGCCGGTATTTCGCGAGATAGATTGGCAGCCGCAGAAAGTAGATTCTGCCCGCCGTCCGCAGCACTGGGGCGTTCAACAGAAGAACAAAGAAAATGAGAAAAGGATTCAATCAAGTCTATCAGTTCAAGGTTGCACTGCAAGGCATAAAGCCCTCCATTTGGCGGCGAATCCAGGTGCCTGAAACCTACTCTTTTTGGGATTTGCATGTTGCCATCCAAGATGCCATGGGTTGGGAAGATTATCATCTTCATGAGTTTTCGATGATTGACCCCGAGACAGGAATACAATTAAGAATAGGAATCCCTGATGTAGGAGATGCATTTCGTGATGAGGTAATCCTACCAGGATGGAAAATGAAAGTAGCCGACCTTTTTTCTATGGAAGATAAAGTGGTCTTTTATGTGTACGATTTTGGAGACTCTTGGGTACATCGTGTGCGGTTAGAGAAGATACTGCCCAGAGATACGAGTGTGACTTATCCAATATGTATCGCTGGAAAACGAGCATGTCCACCGGAAGATTGCGGAGGCGTTTGGGGATACGAATATCTTCTGGAAATCATCAAGAATCCGCAACACAAAGAATACAGACACATGTTGAACTGGTTGGGTGGGAAATTTGATTCGGAACATTTTGATATGAAAGATATTCGGTTTGATGACCCTGAGAAGCGTCGAAAAACTGCATTTGGATAGAAGAGACATGTGGCGCGGTAGCGTGTTTGCTGCTCGCTTCGCGAACCCAAATGCCTTCACAACTTCGCGGATATGCAAGACAGTGGGCAAGAGGGCCGTTTGATAGAGATGAATCAGTGAGACAAGTCATGATCTACTCGGGTAGGATGGCTATTGGATTGCCGAC
>DYHQ01000090.1 GCA_020724065.1 Candidatus Puniceispirillum sp.
CTTCAATCAATCTCCCTGCCCGAACTGCCAAACTATGATCAACTGGACTGCACTGCTCTGTCCAGAATGTGGGAAAGAAACCGGGTTCCTGAAAAGGAAAGCCTTGGGATTCTTCGATCAGGTCGAGGAGGATCTCAGGCGGGAAAAGCAAAAGGCTTAATATATTGGCAAAGATTGGCAGAGCAGAAGGGATTTGGCGAGATATAGTGAAGTCGAAGGGATGAAAATATATTGATGGATTGTTGATTATATAAAACCCCAACCGTGCACTTCCCCCATCCATATTTCCTCATCCGAATCTTGTCGCCCAGCCCTCCCATGCACAAAATGCGCACTTCTAAATAACTTTTAGATCCCTAAATAGCACTTGAATTTCCGCGCCCCACCTTCCTTTTTTCTCACCCCCCCACACCCCGATCCCTTCAGAAGCAGGAATCCGCCTCCCAACACAACTAGAATAATGATGAAGATCAGCCAGCGTTTCATGGATCTATCTCACAGTTCGTTTTTCGGGCCGCTTTGGTCAGCAAAATCGGGGCTCCAACTTGACTCCATAACAGACGATGCACTATAAAACCCCGCATGTGACCGGCCTATCTTGGCTCTGCCTCGCCCTTCTGAAAAATTCGGAACGCATTCGACGAGGGGGGTCATTTGTCAAGATCCCCTGTAGGGGTGAGGAGAAAGAAGGAAGGCGAGTTGCGGAAATTCAAGTCATATTAGGGCGCCTAAGTTCTTCAGCGAGGGTGCATTTTGTGCAATAGATCGTTTTCTCCTCTCGGGATATGCGTGCAAACATGATATTGGAAATATATGAATATATTCAATTTGATTTTGATTTTTTTGTAATGCATTATATTTTCTGTAAATAGAAGCTGCTTTTCAAAACTTACAAAATAACTATTCAATAATATTTAGTTTTTTGCTGTGTAGCCAAATTTCTGTTCCACCCCTTGGCCATTCTTCAGTCGCGCACTTTCTGCCAAAGCTTCGGGAAGTCAAAACGGATTCAAATATCTATTTTTATTTTAATGTTCCGAACTTGCACACTACATTGTATTTGCCGTAGATAGAAACTATTTTTGAAGATTCTCAATCTAGCTATTCAGAATTATTTTCTTGTTTGGCTGTGGGATAGTACCGCGTTCCTCGCCTCTCTCCCTCTTTTCTGAGTATCCCCTCTTCAACCAACTTGCGCAACCTCTGGTTAGCCTCTCCAACAGAAATGGCCCCAAACAAACGGCGGTACTCCTTATTGGTCAAATACTCGTGCCTCCTAAAATAGTCTTTGAGTCTCTCCTCAACGCTCCCTTCATGGAGCAATGGATAGTACTTTGCTGCATTGCGAATGCCCACACATTCGACAATCCCGCGGTCTACAAGTTCTCGAATTTCCTTCTTCGCCGTCTCCTTGTCCACGCGGTTGATATCAGAGTATTCGCGCAAGACAAAGTAGCCCTTCCCGCTTTGATACGATTTCGCCAGAATCCGCCGTTGGCGAGGGTTTATCTTGTCAAGCGGAAAGGAGCGCAACCACTGCATTGTCTTGTCGTCGAAGACTGGCGTATTTCGAAATGTGACTACAAAGAACTGGCCGTCAGCTCGAAGCTCAGGTACTGGAAGACAGGAGCTTTCCATTTCTTCAAACATCCTCGACAAGCCCTCTCCTCGTTCGCGCACACAGCCAAGCATTTTCAGCGTGCGCATTATTCGTGGGTTTCTGGACGCGTGCATAGCCTTTCGCTGCTGCAAATCCTCGATTCTCAACGGCTCCGGAGGAAGCCCAATGCTCTGAATCTCTAACCGATCATCAAACATTCGTATCTCGATCCCGTTTGTCCTGAAAGAGTAGTCGCGATGGGCCACTGCGTTTATCACTGCCTCTTGCCACGCAAATGTCGGATATTCAGGCCGCTCTTCAAAGAACAAATCACGAAGCTTGATTGAAATCTTGATTTGCGTTATTATATGTTCAAATGTCCTCTCGATCAGTCTCGGGAGCGGCTCCTCAAATTGAATGTCCTGAACTTCATTACTCCGCGACCCAGAGAGGACCTCTGTTCCTTCAAACCTCCTGAAATTGACCCCGCAACGTTCATGAAACCGCACCATCGGTGGCCTTCCAAACAAAAGGCATGCCCCCATGGTCAACCGAATATTTTCACCATCCCTGAATGCAAGATCATGATCAATCAGTATCTGTTCATGTGTCGTGTCCTCGGGTACCCCAGGGCCTTTGCGAAATCTTTCCAATAGCTGCTCGTCGAGGTGCCCAAGACCAACCTCTCGAACAATTAATCGCTCATAGAGTGTGCCGGTTCTCGCTCTCTTCATGGCCGCCACTTGGTCAGCCGGTAGCCAGACGGTCTGAGTTTGGTTTCGGTAGGGCGTTCGTCCGTCCGTTAAGCTAAACACCTCTATTTGTGG
Source organism: Candidatus Puniceispirillum sp. (assembly GCA_020724065.1). Taxonomy (GTDB): domain Bacteria; phylum Electryoneota; class RPQS01; order RPQS01; family DYHQ01; genus DYHQ01. The sequence continues at coordinate 2,428 of DYHQ01000090.1, forward strand.
GTCGACCTCGAAAACAACTATGGTCCGACCCAAATGGCCGATGGGTTCTATCCTATAAGGCAACGACCCTCTTATCAGATCCTTCGTTGTTCGGCGCAAAGAATCCAGTTCGCTTTCGCTGAATCTCGTACCCGATATGGTGCCATCGTCCTCTACACCCAAAAACAGCTTTCCGCCATCCGCGTTGGCAAAAGCAACAAGGGCTATCGCAATATCCCTGGCGACCTCGTTATTATTTCTTGGCTTGCGCTCCTGGTGTGAGTTTGCGAAATGCCCTGCACTCTTGAATTCCGTGTACTGATTCTCCCCGCCCTTAAGCAATATGTCGAGGCTGACTTTCATTACTTCACAACACCTTCGCCAATGCCCGCGCTCGTTTGCGGGCTTGCTCTAAGTAGGTGGACTCAGGCAAATCGGTCAGGATTTTCTCGTAATTTGCGCGCGCGGCGGCCTCGTCGTGCAAATCTTCCTCTTGGACTTGTGCAAGAAGGAAAATCGCTTGATCAAGGTCGCGGCTTTGTGGGAAGTCCACGATGAATTTCTCCAAAACCTGTGCCGCGTTCACGGGCTGTCCCGCCTTCCGCAGAGACACCGCCTGCAGGTAGCGACCCCATTCGGCCATTCGTCCCCGCCGCGCCAGCTCCGCCACGCGCTCGAATTGCGCCGCCGCTTTCTCCGGCTCTTCCTGAAAAAGAAGCAAATCCCCCTGCGCAAAAGCCTGAATCGCCGTCCCCTGCCCCCCCTCAAGAAGGAGATTACTGTAGCTCATCGCGTCGTTGAAGCTGCGACTGGCAAGGTCGCCCTCCATCATCGAATCGAGCACCGCGCCAGCATGAGTCAAAGAATCGAGCCAAAAATATGCGCGCGCGATGCGCAGCGTCGCTGCCGCGCTGAACTCCTCCAATCCTTTTCCCCTGCGGCTTGCGACTCCCCGCCAAATCTCGACGGCCTCCGGAATTCGATTCATCCAAACCAGACAGTCGCCTATGTTAAGCTGAATCCTTGCCGTTGGAAATGTCTTGCTCCCCTTTTCGATGGCCTGCAATTGCTTCAAGGCATCCTCAGGACGGCGCTCGTGCCGAAGGGTGATGGCAGCGATATGAAAGCGTGCTTCATCCGCTTCGGGAGCCTGCGGATGGGCTTGGATAAAAGTCTCGTAGGCGACCTTTGCTTCCGCATACTTCTGCAGTTGCAATAGACAATTGGCCAGGCCGAGCTCTGCTGCAAGACGCGTCGAAAGAGTAGGGTTTCGGCTCAACACACGCGAAAATGCGTTGGATGCCAGCGAGATTTCTTCCTCTCTCAGCAGCTTGGCCGCCAGGGAAAGGATTTCTTCGCCGTGCCGGTCCGCCATCGAGTCTATCACCACCGTCTGTTCATGGGAAGCGGCGAAATCGCTAATTTTGAATAGATAACCAGCATAGAGGCGGCGCAAATTAAGCGCCTTTTTTTGCTCCTGAACCGCGCGGGTGAGCGTTTCCGTGACTTCTCGATAGACCATCGAGTCATCCGGGAAACGCGCCAAGTATTGCTGCGCGATTTCCCAAGTTGTTGGAGCTTCCATCAGATAGGTGATGAGTTCGCGGGTGGCGGCGCCCCATGCCATTCGCATCTGAAGGCTTTGCGCCATTTCGAGCGCCATGAAGGCTGGCTGCTTGGATTTCTTGCGGAAATCGGCAATCAGACTTTCCGCCTGTTCCCAAAGGCGATTGCGTTGGAGAACTTTGACCAGCAGCGAAATAGCGGCAGGACTCTCGGACTCGGAAGCCAATGCCCGATTCCAAATCTCCCACGCCCGTTCACTCTCGCCTTGCGCCAGATAGATTTCGCCCAAGCCAAGCGTCAACGCAAAGGTGCTTAGAGGGTCATTGGGTCCCATGTCAGCGGATCCGCGAGTCTGCGCACGAGCGATGATCCCTTCCGCGAACTCAATCGCCTCTTCATAGCGTTTCAGGTAAACAAGATTGCGGCGAACGCCATCAATGGCGTAGGCGTTCCATGCGTTTTGGGACAGCGTAGCTCGCCACGCTTCGAGGGCATTCTCGCTTTGGCCTCGCTCTTCAAGACGGCGTGCTCGTTCCATGAGCGTTTGCTCGGTCGTGCCCGGGCGTTGCGGTCCCGGCTTGGCTTCTATAATCCGGATTTGAGCATAGCCGGAGGAAGCAAGAAACACCCACAAACCGACCACTCCAAGAATGAAAATTCGCATGCGTGTCAAGTGATCACCCTACTTGGATTGCATCTTACCTAAAGCATCAAAATACTGACGAATCAGCACCTCGTAATCCCGGGCAAACTTTGAATCGAGAGCGCGCAGCAGGTCTTCTCGCAACTGATCTTTCCCGGCTTCCGGAGACACTGGCCGAGGGCTTGCCCGCACGACATCCACACCGGTCTGAGCGCGCCGTTGCGGTTTGAATTCGCGCTCCCGCGCCGACCTCTGAAAATCTAAGAGGCGGGACACAATACGCTCCTGACGCTCCCGAGTGCGCGTGGTGACATTCTTGTCGCGCAAATCCTGAGCAATTTCGCGCATCTCCTGGCCCATGTCCCCCAACCTCCCGAGTGTCTGTCGCGCTGCAGCGGCTTCCGCCGCCAGCTCGTCAGCGGCTTTGGCTAATGCTTCCTGTTGATCAGCCAATCGCTGCATCGAGGCCGCTTCTCCCATACTCATGGTACCTTGGTTTCCCTGCTGCATCAGAAGATCCGTGGCCTCATTGACCGCCATCTGTTGCCCTGCTAATCCCCCGGCTCTATTGCACATCTGGTTCATGCCTGTGGCCGAGTTGCAGGATGAGTTGCAGTTCGAGCTCGCACTGCTTACCTCCTTCTGAGCTTTGTTCAAAGCGGCCATCGCTTGCTGTTGAGAGTGGGCGGCCGTGCGAGGATCGCGGGTTCGAGCTGCGCTGATGGCATCTTGCATTTTCATCGAAGCTTCCCACATCGCCGCCGTGATTTGAGGAGTGACAAAGAGTGAACGGCGAGCCACTTCCGCCAGCGATTTCGACACACGTCCTAACGCGGCCGAAATATCCTGCTGGTCTTCGCCCACCTGAGGCACTTTCGGGCTCGTGCTGGACAACTCTTGCGTCTCATCCCACAGAGCTTCCTGCCGCTCCGAAAGACGCAGAAGCTCACTCTGCGCCTTCTCGAGCTGCTCCAGAATCTCGGCCAATTGGTCCTGAACCATCTGCTTTTTCATGTTGCGCATTTGATTGGCCATATTCGTGAGCTGGCGAGACATTTTGCGACCGCGCTTTCGGCAACTGGACTTCTGGCATGCCGAGAGTTCCCCTGCATTCTGCTGCATTTCCTGCGGAATGGCCGCTTCCTGCATCTGTTGGTTGAATTGCTCCATTTCTTCTTGTGGCGCTTTGGGAAGCTCCTGCATGAGCTTCTGCAGCTCGCGCGATTGCTGTTCAATGTTGCGCATCTCTTCGGCGAGCTTCTCCTGCTCTTTCGCCAGCTTCTCGGCATCCTCAGGTGGCGCGTTCTCCTGCGCCTCATTCAGCTTTTCCTGACGGTTAGCCAGTTCGTCCAAGCGCCGCGTAATCTCGTCCATTTTCTGTTCGACTTGGAGCTGCTTCAAGATATTCAAGGTGCGATCCAGTGCTTCTTCAAACTGCTCCTGAGTCAATGAAAAATTCTCCATGGCCTTGCGAAATGCGCTCTCGTTGGCTTGCTGCATCGCCTCTTGAAGTTTGCGCAACGCTTCCCGCATCTCCGGAGTGATCACTTCCTGGATAAGCTTTTGCAGCTCTTGATATTTCTCCATCGTCTCGGGAGAAAAAAGGGCGCGCTCTTGCATTTGTTCCGCCGTCTTTTGCAGAGCCTTTGCGATGTCCTCCAAGAGCTGCGTCATCGCCTCCTGCTCCTGAATCATCTGCTGAAGTTCTTGTTTGCGCTCCCAATTCATCTCCGGATTGGATTTGTACTCCTCCATCGCGCGCTCGATTTCTTCGCCGAGCTCCTTGGAGCGATCCAAAAGATCCTTGACGCTGATGTGGCGAGCCTTTTCCATCTGCTCTTGAGCATCGAAAATCTCCTGCATCGAGGGGAAACGCAACATTCGATGAACCGATTCCGCTCGCTTCGGTCCCGTCAGAGCATCATTATCCCAAGCCTCAACGAAGAATTCAACCTGGTCTTCAGGCAAAAGATCAAGCGGGGTCAAATCCCAATTGTATTCCGACCGGATTTTGGCGCGACCTTGTGACTCATAAGACAAGTCTATTTTCTCAAATCTTGAGAGAGCCGTCTTGCCTGTATCGCTCTCAAGCGCCGATGTCCGATGATAGCGCAGTGCCATGCGCGTGAAGCCAAAGTCATCGGTGGCCTCGCAGATAATCGGAACCTGCACTCCAGCCGCGACATGGAGGTCCTTGGGAGGCTCAATCAATGTAACCACCGGCAGTTCATCAGGCAACGCCGTCACTCGGTAGAGAATCGGGTCGCGGTCAGCCAGACCCTCGTTGTCGCGCAGCCGAATGCGATAAGAACCGCTTTTTTGAACTTTGAACTCTCCATTTGCTTTGAAACCCGACACGGCGAGTGTGTAAGTGCCCGCGGCATGAACTTCCTCGCCCGACAGCGGCAACTTGCCTTCAAAGAACTCGACAAACGCCTGCTTCAGTGGCTTCGTGGCGGCAATGGAAAGACACGCCGTCGTTCCATAAAGGGCGCTGATGTCTCCAACATTCTCCTCCAATGTCTGCTCTTCCGTCCTCGTATAAGCAGGCGGAGCAAGCCTTACCGAAAGGGAACGAACGGCTGGCAACTCGCGCACATCAACCTGATAGCGTTCCGTTTCAACCGTACCTGAATAGGCCCAATAGGAAAATGCCGTTGCGACACCGCGATAAGTATAACGGAATTCGTCTTCGGCCTGCATTTTCAGCGTCACCGGCTCGCTGGCGACTTTGCCGCGTTCAAGGCGCTCGAGTGTGATTTCACTGGGGGCTTTGCCAACCGCTTTGACCGCGACAGCGAGCGAATCGCCGCGCAAAACTGTGCACGACCCGGGCCGCACTACCAAACTGAACGGTGCGGGCGGCGCGAATTCTTCATCCGGGCGCAGCACGCGCTCGCCTGCGGAAACAAGTGCCCCCCCGAAGACGGCAAGCATCAACGCTGCAAGCGCGGAACTCGCCAAAAGGGCACGGCCAAAGAGACGCACAGGTCGCTTGTCCGGCAAATTATGAGGATTGATAGGCTTCAAATCCGTGGCCACATCGCGGCCCGCTTCCAAAATCAAATCAACCGAATAGCCCTCGCGATTATCGTCCACGCGCTTCAAAAGCTGCAACGCATTCAACACGCGGTCGCGAATGCTGGGCATGCGCTCAGCATAGAATCCTGCCAGCTTTTCGTCAGATGGCGGCGCGAAAATGCGCTTGGCAAGTGGCCACAAAAGTCCGGTACCCAAAGCGGCCAAGCTCCCGAGTAGCCAGAACGCCAAAAGGACATATCTGCCTTCACCGGGTAAACGGAAGATGGCTTCGAACAAAGTGACGAAGAGCGCGAGTGCCAGCACGCCCGCGAGCGCGCCGAAAAGACCCGCGCGCAGCCGCGTGCCGAAAACTGCCCGCCTCAGCCCCGTCATCCATCCCCGAATCATCATCAAAATCTCTTGCGCACCCATATTGCTACCATCTACACTTTCATTGAGAACTCAGTCTTATTGCTTGTCCCCAGAGTTGATCTTCGTTTGAACAATTTCTTCAAGCAACTTGTACGGCTCCAATTCGAAGGGAGACTTCAATGGCCAACTAACCTCTACTAATGTTGCCAGTAGATATATCCTTTGCTCCTCAGTGTATCCCTTGTGCTTGGAGCGCGGTAAGGCCTCATTCTTGGCAAATGCAAATCGCCACTCATTCTCAAATCCAAATAGACTCACGGCAAGGAGGTCGAACTCGCCAACCACGAGACATGTCGTCTCGACTTGCTGGCCATCCGGAAGAGTGACCCGCCGCCTATCACTGGCGTCGCACTGGAATTTACCAATATGCTCCTCCTCGACCTTCTGAATGGAGTTCGTTTGCAGAGATTTCACTTCTACACTTATCTCCACGCCTTTGTAGCGGAAACTTATGTCCCCCTTTCGTGTACGGTCGTGATTGTCGTATTTACACAAGTTGCTAATTTGCGCTTCCGAAAACCAAATCTTCCTGAGCTTATACTCACATAACCAAACATGAATCCGCGTAGGCTCGGATTCATAGAAACTATCTCATCCAGTTCGTGGGCGGTGAGTTTCCACTCTTCAAGAATCCCCATGTCATTTCCCTTTGCGATGCAAGTTCTTTCCCCCTCTTTTCTCAAAGATCAAGAAATACGAATGATTCTTTCGAGCATGGACCTGCTTCATTATTCTGCTGACGCCCGGCCTGTTGGGCCGTAGGACAACAAACAGATCTTTAGTATGGAAGCCCATAGCTTCATACTTGTTTATGATCTCTACATGTGTAAGTCGCTGTGTATTGGCGCTCACTTCATCTTGACACTTAACTATTAGAATCCCTCCTATTTTCAGTACCCGATACGCCTCGCAGGCAGCCTTGAAATAGAAATCCAGCACCGCGTCATGGTATTTAGGGCTGTCATCCTTGGGTGTCGGCTCACCATTGGAATAGGTTTCCCTAAAAGCCCTGTGAGTCCCGGCTCCCGCCATTTGATCGCTCACTGGCCGATAGAGACCTTCCATATATGGAGGATCCAGAACTACACAATCTATTGTCCCCTCTGCATAGGGAAGATTCCGGCAGTCTACTCCAGTCTTAATGTCCGTTGGACGAAGAACATATTTCTCTCTAGAAACATGTTTCCAGAAAATCCCTGTACCGAAAGTAACATCCGCAACAACCGCACCCTCGGGTACATGAAGGGACAGAATCAAGGGAAAAATCTGTTCATTAGTACCTACATACGCACTGAAAATCAGGTTAGTCGTTGGAGTGCCTTCAGGAGATTTTCGTTTGCGTGGCCTTTTCGTAGTGCTACTCTCAAAGGTCAATGTAACTTGGTTCCTCATCATTGATATGCTCCCGAGTTTTCTCTGGCTCCCAAGGGCAGGCGTGTCACCTGCCCCACATCATCAGTAGGCCGGGCACGCGAGATGCATGCCGCGGCGAGGGATAGATTTCCCGCATAGCCAGGTTCGTAACCTGGCGGAATCCCCAATCAGCGCGGGGTGAATCGGGAGATTCAACGCCGCAATCCAAGAGAAATCTCAATCTGTCAGCGCTTCTAAAATCACATTCGTACCCATTTGGAGAGCGGCGCGGCGTTTCTCGATGGGGTCGTGATGGACATCCTCATCCTCCCAGCCGTCGCCCAAGTCGCATTGATAATCATAGAAGACCACGAGCCGCCCTTCGTAAAATAGACCAAATC
>DYHQ01000001.1:0-14526 GCA_020724065.1 Candidatus Puniceispirillum sp.
AGCTTTGAGGATGGTCTGTTGGATGCTCCCTATTTTACCCGTCCCGAGGAAATAGATGGCTTGACCGTGCCGGAGGTTCTGCGAAGCGGCAATCATGAGCGAGTCGCTCAGTGGCGTCGGGGTGAGAGAGAGGAGCGCACCCAGGAGCGTCGTCCGGATTTGTGGGAAAAGCACCAACAGCGAGATAAGCATAAATCGCAATAAGGATATCAGAATGCACCGAATTCTCAATTGGACTCAGGATAAGTTGCGAGCGGATCTTCCCGATTTCAAGGCAGGAGACACAGTGAATGTCTCTGTGCGAGTCATCGAAGGAGACAAGGAGCGGTTGCAGGCCTTTCAGGGTGTTGTGATCCAGCGAAGGGGAGGAGGAATGGATGAGACCTTTACCGTCCGTAAGGTCTCGATGGGTGTCGGTGTTGAAAGGATTTTTCCCCTACAGTCACCGAATATTGCGGCGATTGAAGTTCTGCGTCGAGGCGAAGTGCGACGCGCTCGTTTGACCTATCTCAGATCTCGAAAAGGAAAGGCTGCTCGTATTCGAGAGAAGACGACTCCACGCGAGTCTGAGTCGGGTACCTTGGTCGAAAAGGCTGTCTCGAAGGACTGACCGGACGACTCGATCTGCTTTGGACGCCTTCCGCAGCCTCGCATGTGCCCTATAAAAGGCGGCCGCCCTGTGCTTTCTAATCCATCGAGAGATGAAAGGCAAAAAAATTGGAGCCCCCATTTCCTGAGAAGTGGGGGGTCTTTGTATTAGTGAGCAAGAATCAGTCCATCAATCCGCCCACTCTCTTGCTGACGCGAATGGCGGCTTTTATTGCGGTCGCTGTCGTGTTGGGTTATCTGTTGACAGCCATTCCCAATGTGGAACTGGTCACGGCGACCTGCTTTGCGGCAGGCTATTGCCTGGGCCCGGCCGCGGGCGCGGTGGTTGGAGCGATGGCAGAGTTTCTGTTTGCCGGATTTCACCCGATGGGAAGCAGCTTTGGACTGCTCTTGCTTGCCCAAATGTTGGGGATGGTAATGACAGGATTCGTCGGTGGGAGGATAGCAGGATTTCTTACGAATCCTCAGAGTTTCGCTTCACGACGAATTCTTCTTGTTGCAGGCGCGTTTCTGACTCTCGTTTTCGACTTGTTGACTAATTTGGCGTTTCCTTTGCAGGCGGGGTTCTCTATCTCTCAGACTCTGGTTGCCCTCGCAGCAGGTACAGCGTTTGCGGCCATTCATGTCGGCAGCAACTGCCTCATCTTCGCGATTGTGCTTCCAAAGATCCTTTCCCAACTCAAACGGATGGCGTGAGGCAATGACCGGCATATTTGAGGTGACTGGTTCACAGACCCCCCCTATCCCCCCCGCGAGCAGGGGGGAACCCGAGGTCTCCCCCCATTTCATGGTGGGACAAAGGGGGGTCGCTCACGGGGGAACAAAAGGGGGGTCACTCATTGGCGAAGTCAAACGCCGACAATCATGCTTGCTCCGTGTGCTTGCCCAGCAACGCGTGGCCTTTCTGTGCATCTTTGTCGTTTGCAGGGCGATGGCTCAGTCTGTCCAGCCTGGAATCAATGAATATGCGATGAAGGGATACTGTCATGAAGACCTGTCGGACATTCTAAGACTTTTTCCAGGGATGTATCCCCGTGACCTTGGAACGCTCGGAGCTCCGCTCTATTTTTCTCCGTGGGGACTTTGGCCGGGTCAAATGCGCTACACTTTGGATGGTTTGCCTTTGGAAAGACGATTTGATGGTTTGTGGGATCCCGGCTTTTTGCCAGTATCCGAAGTTGATTCCATTGCTTTCCATGCGCTGCCTGTAGGAGGTCTCTTCCCGGGCGCGGGAGGGCGCTTGGACATCACGACTCGAGATATGCCGGTGGACAGTCCCTATTCGGAGATTCGACTGCGCGAGGGATTCTATGATTACGGGACAGTGGACTTCGCTCATGCGCAGCCGATCTACAGAACACTCAGCTTTCAATTGACAGGACGGCTTGGGTGGTACACCGGAATGCGTGAACGGACCGGCTCGCGATTCATTCATTTGCGCGCGAAGCTGAAACTTCGTCCCTTCCGAAATTGGCGACTCGAAGGCATTGGTTCTCGCACCAAGTCTCATTCTGATTCGGAGCTCAATTACGCAGGTCAAACTCTGTCGCGCACGGAGGGGCAACTTGCCCTGCGACCGGATGACTCGTTGTCGGTGAAATTCCGCCCACAATTGCGGCTTTTTCTGAGGGAGGACAGAGAAAACTGGGGAGAGGTATGGAAAGCGCGGGAATCGTCCGGTGGCGCCCTCTTGTCAATGATTCTGCTGCTGCCTCGCCAAACTGTTGAGGCTACCGCGCTGGCGCACATTTCTTCACTCGAATTTCCTACACAAGAAAAGGCTTCTGAGCGCGGTCTCGAAGCAAGTGTCGCGGATTCGATTGATGTAGTGGGCATCTTGGGAATCGAATCTGGAGTGGGTCTGCAGTTAGAGAGAGATTGGGAGGAACCGGCGTATCGTTATGGTGCGCGCGCCGTGCTACCCTTCATGAAAGTATGCGCTTTGTTTGGCGGTTTTCAGAGCGTCGAGGATTTTCCGTCTCCACTTTGGCTGAATGGCGGATACGCTCTGTCAGACCGGCCACTTTTAATAAGCCCTTCAGTCTCCAACCTCGATGATTCCCTTGTTGACAGTCCAAGAGAGAAGGAGAGGGTATCTCAAGTTGAAGCGGGTATTTCGATTGAGCGAGCTCGGACTCAGGTACGAATCAGCGCGGTGAGAATCGCCGTGGAGAATCAATTCTCTCCCTGGACATCAACTTCTTCACCAAGTCCCTCAGCGGATTCGCGATGGGGAGGTGCGTTTGAGGGGCGGCTTCTTGTGCGCAGCGATTTGTCTCTTGAAACGAGATGGTCGCTTCTGTGGGCAACCGAAAATCCTTTGGCGAATCCGGACGAAATGCGAGGTTTTTCCCGGCTCTACTTTGAGCGCACCTTTTTCAGAACACCGCTCTTTGTTCGTGCGAGTTTGATGCATACCTACCTCGGAGAACGAACAGCCTTCAGCCATTTGGGCACACATATTCTTGAGCCCGTGCATCTAATTGGCTTCCGAGTTTCCGCACGCATCAAAGGCTTCGAGATATTCTGGGGAACAGAAAACATCGGTGCCAAGCATTACGAATATGTTCCTGGTTTCCTCATGATTCGGAAAGAGGAATATTGGGGATTCAACTGGTCATTCTGGTTTTGAACAGGCGGAATTGGAGAAGTATAAGGTAATTACTTGATAATAGTAGAGTAAGGATGAGGAAAATTGGCTGAAAAGTTTAGTCAAAGCTTGATTATGTGGTTATTTTTTATTATTATTAAACTTTAGGGTCTTCATGGCTTCTATGACATCTGCCAAACCACGCATACTCTCAGGCATGCGACCGACGGGCAAGCTCCATTTGGGAAACCTCGTCGGTGCGCTTGAGAACTGGGTGCAACTGCAGCAGCGGTATGAGAGTTTTCATATTGTCGCGGATTGGCACACTCTGACGACGGACTATGAGCATTGCCGCGAAATTCCCGGAAACACCTTTGAAATGGTGACCGATTGGTTGGCTTGCGGGATTGACCCTGAGCTGTCGCCCATCTTTGTGCAGTCGCACATTAAGCAGCATGCCGAGTTGCATTTGCTCTTCTCGATGTTGGTCACTCAAGCTCGCCTCGAGCGCAATCCAACCCTGAAAGAGCAAGTGCGCGACCTTTCGCTTGAGGCCCGACTGAGTTACGGTCATGTAGGCTATCCCGTTCTCCAGGCGGCGGACATTCTGATGTATAAGGGTGAGTTCGTCCCCGTCGGGGAGGATCAAGTTCCTCATATAGAACTCGCCCGCGAAATTGCTCGCAAGTTTAATATGCTCTATTCTCCGAAGAAGCCTGTTTTTCCAGAACCGGCCCCGATGTTGACGCAGTTTCCCCGGTTTCCCGGCACGGATGGCAATCGGATGGCCAAATCGCTCGGTAACACACTGCTTATCTCGGACCGACCGGATACACTGCGGGCGAAAATCAAGATGGCCGTGACAGATCCGCTGAAAGTCCGCAGGGGCGACCCGGGCCGTCCTGATATTTGCCTTATTTTTACTTATCATAATCGTTTCAATGTTGCTGAAGTGCCAGAAATTCGAGCGGGGTGCGAGTCGGGCGCGTTGGGTTGTGTGGAATGCAAGGCGCGCTGCGCCGACAGAATCATCGAACATCTCGCCCCAATTCACGAGAAGCGGGCCCATTACGAGAAGCATCCGCAGGATGTCCACGATATTATTGCACAGGGAGATGGGCGCGCACGCGAAGAGGCGGAGCGAACGATGGCCGAAGTTCACGAAGCGATAGGATTCTGATGTTCGCGTGGCAGGTAAGACTCCCGGACTTTGAAGGGCCGCTGGATCTGCTCCTTTTCCTCGTCTCGCGTCAAGAGCTGCATATCCTCGATTTGCCGATTGCCGTCATTACCGAGCAGTACCTGCAGGTCATCGAGACCATCGGAATTGACAATCTCGAAGACGCGGGCGAATATCTTCTCATGAGCGCAACGCTCATCGCAATCAAAGCCCGGATGATGCTGCCACGGCCCGAAGTAGCGACGGAAGAGGAATTCGAGGATCCGCGCCGTAACTTGGCTCAGCGGCTTCTCCTGTATCAGAAGGTGAAGGAAGCGGCTGATGGCTTGGCACGGCGCGAAGAGGCGATGGCTCGACGTTCTCCCAGAAGTATTCACGACTTGCCTTCGCTTGATGTACCGAGATTGGAGGAGTTGCTTGAGCGAGTCTCACTTTATGATCTGGCCAAGGCTTATGACGAGGTGCGCCGGCGCTTTGAAGAGCAGACCGTGCATCAAGTCAGCCTTTTCAAGGTCACTTTGGAAGAGAGAATGGCTTGGGTGCTTGAACAGCTTCAAGGAAAGCCGCATTTCTCGTTCCTGACAGTGCTGCGCTTGGAATCGGGGCGTCTTCTTTGGGTGATTTCTTTTTTGGCGGTTCTGGAACTCGCGCGCCGCAGAGAAATCAATCTTGAGCAGAGCGTTCCCTTTTCCGACCTGTGGGTGTGTCATCCATCGAGATCTACGCTGGAAGCTGCGTAATGGAAAATGGTTTGATCGCAACTGAGGAGAATCTGAAGGCACTCGCGGAGGCGCTCATATTTGCCAGTGCCGAGCCACTGACGGAGGAACAATTCGTTGCAACCGTCGGAGATATCGGGAGGGAAGCTCTCCCGCGGCTTGCGCAAGAGTTGAATGTGGAATACGAGAAGGAGGGTCGTGCCTTTGAGATTTTCCATGTCGCGGGAGGGTATCAATTCTTCACGCGGCCGGATTATGACGCGCATATCCAGAAGCTCCTGTCCGAGCGTAGCAAGAGTCGGTTGTCGCGTGCCGCCCTGGAGACTCTGGCAATTGTCGCCTTTCGCAATCCGATTACTCGAACAGAGATAGATGAAATTCGCGGCGTGGACTCTGGCGCCGTCCTGCGCACGCTGTTGGAGCGACGGCTCGTGACGGTTCGCGGGCGTCAAAAAGGTTTGGGACGCCCATTTCTCTACGAAACGACCTCAGAGTTTTTGCGGCATTTTGGTTTGGCGGACCTCTCGGAGCTACCGCGAGATGGTGAGCTGACTCGGGAATGGGACCCTGCTCAACGAAAGGAAGAAGCACAATGAATCTACGCGACGCGCGGGTCATGGTTTTGGGCGGATGGGGACTGGTTGGAATGGCGGTTTGCCGAAAAATTCTGGAACGCGAGCCCCGAACCCTGCTGCTGCTTTCGCTTCGCAAGTCCGAGGCCGAAGAGGCCTGTGAAATTCTGGCCAAGGATTTCCCTCAGGTCGAGTATATTCCGCTCTGGGGAGACATCTTCGTTACGGAGGAGCTGAAAGACCGCAATCGTGCTGAAATCATGGAGAATCCTGGGCTGCGACGGCAATTCGTCGCGGACACTTTTGAACGCCCTACCGAAGAACGAATGGCGCGATTCTTCCTCCATCGAATTATCGTGAAGCATCAGCCCAATGCGATTGTGGACTGCGTGAACAGCGCCACCGGATTGGCCTATCAGGATGTCTATACGGCGTACTACCGGGCAAGGAACGCTCTGGAAATGGCGCGCGAGAATGGCAAGCAGGGAGGAAGCCTTGTCGAAGAAACCGAGAAGTTCCTTGGCACGGTATCTCTTCCCCAGCTCATTCGACATGTGCAGGTGCTTCATGACGCGACGACCAAAGCCAAAACGCACATCTATATCAAGGTCGGAACGACGGGAACGGGCGGCATGGGATTGAATATCCCTTACACTCACTCGGAAGAACGCCCGTCGGGACAGTTGCTTTCGAAGTCGTCTTTGGCTGGTGCCCATTCGATGCTCCTGTTTCTCATGGGGCGCACACCCGGTTACCCCTACATCAAAGAGATAAAACCGGCCGCGACCATCGCATGGAAAAAGATTGCCTATGGCGAAATCCAACGAAAAGGTCGGCCGATTCCTCTTTTCGATTGCCCGCCTGAGAAAGCCGAGAAACTGGGGAAGGATTTCCGTCGGAATTCGAAAGGTGTGGGCGTCGCATTGAATCGCAATCTCGAATCCGTCTATATTGACACCGGTGAGAATGGGATTTTTTCGACAGGAGAGTTCTTTACCATTACAGCGGCTGAGCAAATGGAGTTTGTAACTCCCGAGGAAATCGCGCAGGCCGTTCTGTGGGAGCTCGAGGGAGGAAATACGGGTCTCGACATTGTAAGCGCTCTCGATGCGACGGTCATGGGGCCCACCTACCGTGCCGGAATTCTTCGGGAAGCGGCCTTGCGGCAAATGGCCAAACTCGAAGCAGAGCATGGTATTGAATCGGTCGCTTTTGAAATTCTCGGCCCCCCGCGCCTCTCGAAATTGCTCTATGAAGCACATCTTCTGCGAAAATCGGTCAAAACACTCCAAGCAGTCGTTGCCCAGAGTCCGGAGAAACTCGCCCTGGCGACGGAGAATTTGGTCAAACAGGATCGAGACCTGCGCGCAGCGATTCTTTCGATCGGGATTCCCATTCTGCTCCGAGACGGTTGCTCGCTTCTGCGCGGCCCCGAAGTCAAGATTCCGCCCTATGCGGGGACGGATGTCTTCCATGTGACCCCGGAGACGGTGGACAATTGGGCGTTGAACGGATGGGTTGATCTGCGGGTGGCCAATATGGAGCTTTGGCGCCGGCGGGTGGAAAGTTATTTGGAGCGAACGCGTCAGGTTGATCCGCAGGATACTTCATCCAATTTTCCTTGGGATGGTGTCGTTTCGAGTGAGTCCGAGGAGATTCATCCCGGCAAACTGGTGGCTCACATTTTTATCCGAGAGGAAGAGGGAGCCCGCATCAAGCGGTAGGCGTCATGCGAAAATTGGTGATCGCCATTGACGGCCCGGCGGGCTCGGGAAAATCCAGTACAGCCCGTTCGGTGGCAAAGACTTTGGGCTATCGCTATCTCGATACGGGTGCGATGTACCGAGCCGTAGCCTTGAAGATGCTGGAACAGGGCGTCGAGCCACAGGATTCCAGGGGCATCGAGGAGCTTCTTCGAGAGATTCGCCTCGAGCAGAAAGAGGAGAGTGGGAAGACGCGGATCTTGCTGGATGGAAAGGATGTTACTGATGCCATTCGCACGCCTGAAATTTCGCTTTGGGTTGGGCCGGTCTCCGAGAATCCAACCGTTCGCGAGTTCCTCGTTCGCCTGCAAAGGGAGATGGGCAAGAAGGGAGGAGTTGTCGTCGAAGGGCGGGATATCGGCACGGTGGTTTTTCCCGACGCCTCTTTGAAGATCTATCTCATAGCGGACTTGGGCGAGCGAGCGCGTCGGCGTGTGCGCGATCTTCATGGTCAGGGCATTGTTCAAACCGAAGAAGAGGTGCGCGAAGCGTTGGCCAAAAGAGATGAACGCGACAGCACCCGCAACCACAGCCCGTTGCAGGCGGCCGCGGGTGCGATCGTTGTGGATACGACCGATTTGACTCTCGAGGGACAGGTCGAGAAAATCGTCTCCCTCGCACGCGAGCGAGAAAAGCCCCAGAAATTGAAGAAGAATCCATGAGAGCTGGATATTTCCTCGTCTGCTTGTTTGTCCGGGTGTTGCTGTCGCTTGTTTTTGGCTTCCGAGTCAAGGGGAGAAGAAACATATCGCTCCGTGGAAAGCTCGTCGTGGCTTCGAATCATCGCTCGAACCTTGACCCGTTGATTGTGGGCACCGCTCTGCCGCGCGAAGTCCATTTTTTCGCCAAGATGGAGTTGTTCAAGAACCGGTTTTTCGCTGCCGTCATTCGCTACTTGAATGCTTTTCCCGTAACGCGTTCAGGATTTGACCGGCGTGCGCTAGACCATGCGCTGAAGGTCTTGAAGCGCGGCGACGCTCTGCTCATTTTTCCCGAAGGAACTCGAGCTCCGGCGGGCGGTTTTTTGCGTGCCAAGATTGGAATCGGATGGGTCGCGTCTCTGTCGAATGCGCCAATCGTTCCAATCTATGTTCATGGCAGCGACCATCCGCTTCGAGCCGTCTTGCGCCGGCCTCGCATCACGGCGGTCATCGGAAATCCTTTGCCCCTTTCGGAACTCGCGCCATCCCATCTGCAGGGAAAGGCAAAATACAATGCAATCGCAGAAGAAATTCTGGAAAGGATTCGCACACTCTCGCTGGAAACGCCGGGGCGGCGGGTGACGCAAAAAGGTCCCGTTTTTGAGCGAGATGTCATCCCGTATCCGCACTTACGCTGAAAAACATGAATTTATAAAACCAAACACAGGTGTATTTCACCCAATGAACGAACGAACCACCCAGGGTTCAAAAGACCACGCATCCGACGAGAATATGAAAGGAGGTGAATTGATTCCGGCGATGGAAACTCCCCGTCAGACACCACCACCCACTCCCCGAGACGATTGGGAATATCGTGGACGCGTCATTCGACTCGAAGAGTTTGAGAAAGGCGAAAGGCAGACCTCCCTCGAAGAAGTCAACGAACTGATTTCGCTCTACAAACGCACCATCATGGACTTCAAAGAGGGGGAAATCGTCCGAGGAAAGGTCATTGCGATCGGCGACAAAGAAGTCACCGTAGATATCGGTTTCAAATCAGAAGGAACGGTTCCTACTGAGGAATTTGAGAATCTATTGGAAATCAAGATTGGCGACGACATCGAAGTCTTTTTGGATCGAGTCGAGGACGCCGAAGGTCAGCTCATGTTATCAAAAAAGAAGGCCGATTTCTTCAAGATATGGGAACGGGTCGGCGAAGTCTATCGCCAGAACGAAATCATTCAGGGCAAGATTCTGCGACGCATCAAAGGCGGAATGGTCGTGGATGTAATGGGCGTGGATGCCTTCCTGCCCGGCTCCCAGATTGATGTTCATCCTGTACACGACTTTGACGCCCTCGTGGGACAGACGATGGATTTCCGCGTCGTCAAGTTGAATGAGCAGCGAAAAAATGTCGTCGTGTCTCACAAGGTTCTGGTGGAAGAGAGCCTGGCCGGTGTTCGCGAGAAGGTCCTCAGTGAGATGGTAATCGGCAAAGTCATCGAAGGCGCGGTGAAGAACATCACTGATTTTGGTGTCTTTGTTGATTTGGGAGGGGTGGATGGTCTCTTGCATATCACGGACCTTTCCTGGGGACGTGTCGGTCATCCCTCCGAAGTCGTTCAACTTGATCAGATTCTTCAGGTCAAAGTGCTTGATTATGATCCCGAGCGGCGGCGCATCTCCGTTGGCTTGAAGCAGCTTCAGCCTCATCCGTGGGAAAAGGTGGAAAGCCGGTACCCGGTCGGCTCGCGTGTCAAAGGCAGAGTCACCTCCATCGCCCGTTATGGAGCTTTTGTCGAGCTGGAAAAGGGATTGGAAGGTCTTATCCACATATCCGAGATGAGTTGGACTCAACATATCAAACATCCCTCTGCCATGGTTTCGGTCGGGGATGAAATAGAAGCGGTTGTTCTATCCATAGACAAGGAAAACCGGAAAATATCCCTTGGATTGAAGCAAACCGAGGCCGATCCATGGGAGAATTTGGAACAAAAGTATTCGGTTGGCTCTCGCCATAAGGGAACGGTTCAGGATCTTGTTCCTTTCGGTGCCTTTGTCGAGCTCGAAGATGGGATTGACGGTCTCGTGCACATTTCGGATTTGTCGTGGACAAAGCGCATTCGCCATCCGGGCGAAGTGCTCAAGAAAGGCGAGGAGATCGAGGTGGTTGTCCTCGGCTTTGACCGCAATGAGCGCCGAATCGCTTTGGGACTGAAGCAGGCTCAGGAGAATCCATGGGACCGCTTTGAGCAGGTCTATCCCATTAAGGCTCAAACGACGGGAAAGGTCGTTCGCATTCTCGAAAAGGGAATCGTGGTCGAGCTGCCGATGGAGGTCGAGGGATTTGTCCCCAACAGCCAGTTGCGGCGACTTGCGCAAGGAACGGAGCGCCGTACCACCAATGTCGGCGATGCGCTCTCGTTGGAGGTGATCGAGTTTGACAAGGAGTCGAAGAGAATTATCCTCTCTGCCTTAGAAGCTGAGAAGGCCGCGGAGACGCAAGCCTATGAGGAATATCTGAAGACGACCGAGGCCACGGCACCGGGTGCCTCGCCTAAGGCGATGGACGAAGAACCGAAGGCCGACATGCCCGTTTCTGCTCCGGAAGCACCCGTGGTCGAATCCGGTGAAAGTCAGCCGCTGCCGGAGGCCACATCAGAGGAGCCACCGACCAGCTCGGAAGAAGAGCCGAAACCTTCCTCCGAAAACGCATAGTTGGACTTTTGGAACAAGTGAACATCGCACGGACGATATAGCCTTCTTGATAATGACTATGGCACAGCGCAAGGTCTGTATTGCCACCTTGGGGTGCAAGCTGAACCAATCCGACAGCGATACGATATTGGCCAGCTTGCATGCGTCGGGCTATCGAACGGTTTGTTCACCCGAGGAAGCGGATTTGTGCATCGTGAACACCTGCGCTGTCACGACGACAGCCGAGCGAAAATCACGAGGCCTCGTGCGTCGCTTCGCGAAAGCAGCCCCAAAGGCACGCATGGTCGCGGTGGGTTGTTTGGCAGAACATGATCCTCTGGCAATGAAGGCGATTGATGGTGTGGAGAGCGTTCTTGGCAGTCGGGAAAAGGAGCACATTCTCGATTTTCTTTCCTCTGTATCAGCCGTGCCGGTGGCTGTGGGAGAGGTCGCCCACGAGCGAGGCTGGCGCTCAACTCATGTTGTTGGAGGGGAATTAGGTCGCACCCGCGCCTATTTGAAAATCCAGGATGGCTGTGATGAGAAATGCACCTATTGCATTGTGCCGCGACTTCGCGGCCGAGCTCGCAGCAGACCTATTGAAGAGGCTATCGAGCAGGCGAGGCAGCTCGCGGACAAGGGGTTTTCGGAATGCGTGCTGACGGGCGTGAACTTGGCCGCCTACGGTCACGAGCTTGGCATGAGGGAAGGTCTGAGCATCCTTCTTTCGTCTCTGGAGAAAGTGTCCGGGCTGCGGCGCATTCGTCTTGGTTCCATCGAACCGTGGGGACTCTCCGAGCCGCTCATTCGGCTTATCGCGGAATCTGAAAAAATATGCCCGCATCTACATCTGCCGCTGCAAAGCGCCGATGACACGATTTTGCGTCGAATGAATCGCCGCTATACGGCTTCCCATGTGGAAAAGCTTATCGAGTTTGCCTTCTCTCTTCGCTCGGATTGGGGACTTGGCGCAGACATCATTGTGGGATTTCCCGAAGAAAGTGAAGGGCAGTTTGAAGAGACTCGTCGTTTTCTTGAGAAGCATCCTTTTACCTATCTGCATCTATTTCCATTCTCGGTGCGACCGGATACTCCTGCTGAAAGACTCCCCGGCCGTGTCTTCGCAACGGAGATTCGGCGACGCCTGAATGAATTGAAGAGATTGGACGAAGAGAAACGGCATCGCTTCCGCCAAACGCGCCTCGGCACCGTGCAACAGGTGATCCCCGAAAACGCAAAGAATGGAATGCTTGCGGCGGGACTCACGCCCAACTACCTGCGAGTCTTCTTTGAGCCGTCGCCGTCATCACCAAAAGCAATTTGTGAAGTCTATATCGAAAAACTACATCCGAAAGGGGTTCAGGGGAGAGTTATTGGGATAAAGTAACATGAGCACAAAGAAGGCCCAACTTAACACGGACCGATTGGTCCGCACTTTCCTGGATCTCGTGCAGATTGACAGTCCATCCAAAGAGGAAGCCGGAGTTGCCGAGTACCTGACGAAGGTCTTGAAACCTCTTGGCGTAGAGATTTGGCAGGATGAAACCGCAAGGAGAATTTCGGGCAACTGCGGTAATCTGCATGTGCGAATGAAAGGTTCTTTGCCGAATGTGCCGGCAATCCTCTTCTCGGCGCATTTGGACACTGTGATGCCGGGGCGCGGAGTAAAGCCTCGGATAGAGAATGGCGTGATCCGTTCGGATGGAACGACCGTCCTCGGCGCCGATGATAAGTCCGGCGTCGCCGTGATTGTCGAGATGTTGCGAGTGATTTATGAACAGAAGTTGGCCTGCGGGCCAATTGAAGTTATCTTTGATGTGGCCGAAGAAATCGGCCTTTTGGGAGCCCGCGAAATTGATTTTGGCAGCCTCAAAGCCAAGTGCGCTTTTGTCCTCGACAACGAAGAATTGAACACCATCGTCGTGCGTGCACCCTATGCCAATCGAATGACCTTTGAAGTGGGCGGAGTGGCGGCGCACGCGGGGATGGCTCCGGAACGAGGCATTTCGGCCATTGAGATTGCCTGCAAAGCCATTGCGGCGATGCGCCTCGGACGACTGGATCCCGATTCGACCGCCAATATCGGCACTTTTGAAGGGGGTCGAGCGACGAATATTGTTGCCGACCGCGTCGTCATTCAAGCTGAGACCAGAAGCCACAACGAACTGACACTTCAGAATCAGACCGCACACATGCAGGAATGCTTCCGCGATGTCCTTCCTGCATTTCGCAGAGAAGTCAGTGGCAAAGTCATCCAACCCAAGTTCGAAGCGACCGTGATTCGAGAATTCGATGCCATGAATATTCTCCCGGAAACCCTGCCTTATCAATTGGCGTTTGCCGCAGGGGTGGAGCTTGGTTTCAAAATGGAGTCGCAGTCTATCGGAGGAGGGACCAATGCCAATATCTACAATGCCAATGGATTGCCGGCTGTTGTCATCGGAACGGGAATGACGGAGGAACATACCACGAGCGAACATATTGCCATTTCTGATATGGAAATGAGCTGTCGTTTCTGTCTGGAAATCCTTCATCAAAACGCAAGGTCAGCGACCTAAACCATGAGATCGGCTTGTTTATGGTAGGTCGAATTTTCCTCATGCTCTTGGCCCTCGGTGTGGCGGTTTTGCCGCGACCCGCCGGGGGCTTTATGCTTCATGAGCAGCGCGTTGCCGTGGGTGCAAAACGGCAAACACCACTGTGGCAGAATCCCACGGAAGCAAGAATTGATCTCACTGGCGCGTGGCAATGGAAGGCGTCTCAAGAGCCGTTATGGCACTCCGGTTGGATTCCGTCCTGTTTCGACGATTTTCAGGGTGAAATTGTTTTTCGCCGGGAATTCTCCTTGCCGGATTCTCTGCGTGGTTGGCATTTTCACTTGGTGATCCCGCAAGCCAACTACAAAGTCAGTGTCGTAGTCAATGGAAAATTTATCGAGTCCGTGGCGGGCAGTCATCTTGGGCTTGTTTTGGATTTGCCGTCGCCTGTGCTGAAGAATCGTTCGCCCAATATGATTGAACTCCAAGTGGACAATCGGCTTGGCGCAACGGCGACGCTTCCCTTGTTTCCACAGTTGTATGCGCCTCGCAACTATGGGGGGATCCTGTCAGATTGCTATCTTTGGGTGACCCCTCCGTGGGCAATTGAAGGGGCGGTGCTGCACTGGCCTGCTGAGAAGCCCGGAGTGGGTGCGGTGGCGACCGTTGACATCTCCCGTGTCATCGCGACAGCGGCCCCTTCTGTCTCGTTTACTCAAATCGTTTGCTCAGGCGAGATTCGTGATGAAGAAGAGCACCTCATTGCCTCAGCCTGCTCTCTCACCATCTCAACTGAAGGGCCAAAAACTCAGCAGGTATCGCTCGAATTTGCCTCGTTCCGACCTGTGCGCTGGACTCCCGACACGCCGATTCTCTATGACCTGAACATCCGCCTTGAAACATCGCAGGGCTTGCTTCATCTCTTTCGGAAGCAAGTGGGTTTCAAGGAGATTTCAGTTTCAGGCAATCGTCTTCTCATGAATGGCGAGGTACTTCCATTGCGCGGGGCACAATACATTCCAGAGGACATGTCCGCAGGCGCAGCCATTTCCGAAACCCTCTTCGAGGCCGATGTCCGGCGGATGAAGGAATTGGGATTCAATTTGCTGCATGTTATTCCCTCGCCACCACCTCCGACGCTTCTCGATGTCTGCGACCGTCTCGGCATGCTGGTGTTTGCCGGATTACCGCTTGAAGGAATCCCTGCCGACATTCTCG